>DAIMJJ010000035.1:21579-24965 GCA_036722275.1 Rhizobium sp.
ATGCTGGGCTGCATGGGGCGGGATACCCCCCTCTGCCCTGCCGGTGTTCGGCGCTGCAATCGATTCACTGGATCGATTGCTCCTCTGCGCGGAACGCTCCTCACCCCCCTCAAGGGAGGAGATGGTCCGCGGTCGCCATCGTGCATACTCGCGCGTGACGCAAGGCATGGCAAAGCGATGACGGAGGCGTGCGTATGCGATGACACTACTGCCGAGACCAGTGGCGTCGTGCCATGGGAGGCCGCGGCCGGGCAAAGCTCTGCCGCTTTCGATCTCCCCCCTTGAGGGGGAGATGCCCGGCAGGGCAGAGGGGGGTGACATGCGCATGAGCCTTCCGTGAGGGCCAGACAAACCACGCTTGGTTCTTTCCGCCCTCACTCTTCCCAATAGACCTCTGTCAGCACGTTGGACGGGATCGGCTCGTTTTCCCAAAGGCCCTTCAGCTTCTTGTCCCAGATGCCGAGCTTCGGCATGACGAAGAGGAAAAGCGCCGGCACGTCTTCGGCGAGGATCGTCTGCGCCTCGCCGTAGAGCATGTCCTGTTCGGAGGTGTCGGCGGTCGCCTCGATCTTCTTCAGGATGTCGTTGAAGGCGGGGTTCTTGTAGCCGAAATAATAGGGATCGCGGGCATAGATGTCGATGTCCATCGGCTCGGCATGGGCGACGATGGTCATGTCGAAGTCGCGGCCCTTGAACACGTCCTGCACCCACTTGGCCGGAAACTCGGTCGGTTCGATGTTCGTCGTGACGCCGATCTCGGCAAACAGCGCCTGCATCACCTGGGCGGAACGCGGCGCATAGGCCATCTGCGGGGTCTTGATGGTGAAGGTGAGACCGTGCGGATAGCCGGCCTCGGCCAGCAGGGCTTTCGCCTTTTCCGGGTCGTAGGGGTGAATGCCGGTGAGGTCGAGATACCCGCGGTCATTCGGCGTGTAATGGCTGCCGATCGGCGTGCCATAGCCGGACCAGGCGCCGTCGATGATGACCGAACGGTCGAGCGCCATCATCAGCGCCTGGCGCACGCGCTTGTCGTTGAACGGCTTGCGATCGTTGTTCATGCCGGCAACGACCTTGAGTTCCGTGTTGCCGATGACGGTGACCAGCCGCTCATCATCCTTGAAGCTCTCGACCAGTTCCGGCGCGCCGAATTCCGGGAAGGCATCGACGTCGCCGGATTTCAGGGCGGCGGCCTGGGCCTGCGGGTCGGCGATGAAGCGGAAGGTGACCTTGTCCAGCTTCACCTTGACGGCTTCGTTCCAGTAGTCGGGATTGGCGGCAAGCTCGACCTTATCGCCCTTGGCCCAGTTGACGAAGCGGAAGGGACCGGTGCCGACGGGCGTGGTCTTGGCCGTCGCTGCGCTCTTCGTGCCGAGAATGACCGAGGACGGCCAACCCAGCCAATAGAGCAGGCTGCCGGCCGGCTCTTTCAGCTTCAGCACCAGGGTTGCGGCGTCCGGCGTTTCGATCGTGTCGATGGCGGCGAAGAAGCGCTTTTGTGGGTTGACGCTGTCGGCGCCGCGGGCGCGCTCCAGCGAGGCCTTGGCGACGGCTGAATCGAATACTTCGCCGTCATGGAACTTCACACCCTCTTCGAGCCGGAACGTATAGGTGAGGCCGTCCGAGGAAATCTCCCAGCTTTTTGCCAGCTGCGGGCGGATCTTGCCGTCGCGGTCAATGGTGACCAGGCCCTCGAAGATGTTCTGCCAGGTTACTTGGCCGATGGCGACCGGTGCTGCGATCGTCGGGTCGAGCCCAGTCGGTTCGATCGTCATGCCGAGCGTGAGATCCCGTGCCTCGACCAGTGCAGCCCCGCAGAAGAGAAGGGCGGCCGAGGCGGCAAGGCCGATGGCCAGTCTTCTGAAGGCACCCGGCTTGGGTGCGGGCAAGGTCTTGGTCATGAATTCCCCCCGGTCATCGCGCTCTGGCCGATCCGGCTTGTGAACTATGGCGCGCTGCACAAAATATTGGCATCTCACCGCCGCCGGCACAATCCGGTTTTTTGAACTGTCTCTCTGAGGTGGGGATTGGCGTGCCGCTTCGGGGCAATGCGGCCTGTCCTCAGGCTCGGCCGCCGCCAGCGGATACCGGCGGCGGCACAGATGGTTCAGGCGAGCGCCAGGCGGGCGCCGCCCGGACCTTTCGCCGGCGGTGTCGGCTCGCAGAGCATGCCGGCCTGGCGCGCGGCCGCGATGAAGGCCTTGCGGGCGGCATCGGCCGCCTCATCGGCCTCGATTGCCAGCCGGCACCATCGTCGCGCCCGCTCATAGGCGGCGCCGTGGCGCGTCGGCCATTCCTCTTCGAGAAAATAGAGGGCATCAAAGGCTTCGCGAAACGTCCGGGTGAGGCCGGACTGTAGCCGGATTTCAACGGGCTCCTGCCAGGTGGGTCGGGTGTCTGTCATAACATACTCCATTGCGACCAACGAACACCCAGGCCCGGCAAAAGTTCCCGCCTGGTTCTTCAAATTTTTCAACTGTTTGTGAAGGTGTCGGCGATCGTTTGAAGGCAGCGGAATCGCGCTCAGATCGCCAGCTCCTGCGGCTCCTGGGCCCAGTCGGCTTCCGTCTGCCTGTCGCGTTGCTCGAGCCATTCCGCTGTTGCCTGTCCGGCCCTTTGCGCGGCAGTCTCAAGGCTGTCTCCGGCGATCAGCCGGTCGAGCAGGGCGGCGCTGAAACTGTCGCCGGCACCGATGGTGTCGGCGGTCGAGACGACGTGATCGACATGGATCTGCCGTCGGGTGGCGCCGTCGAACAGCGTCGTCTCGTGGGGGCCGTCTGTGAGCGCCAGATGTTTCAGGCGTTCGCCGGCAATCGCCTTCGCCCTTTGCCAGATCGTCTCAAGGTCGAGGTCGGGGAAATCCGCCTTGGAACCGACCATGACATCGGCCGGCCGCGGCGTTGGCGTGCCCAGCGGAAACTGCGAGAGGACCAGCGGCGCTGCTGTGAGCGACTGGACGATGGCATCGCAGAGCCGGGCGCCGTTGACATAGAAGGCCGTGCCCGGGATGGGTGCAGGGATGGAAAAGCTGCGGCTGATCCGCTTTTCGTTGGACAGAATGGTACGCTCGCCATGGGGCTCGAGCAGGACATCTGCACAGTCGGTTTCGCCTGTCGCGGTCGTAAGGGCCGAGAGCTCGAAGTGCCGCCTGGTCAGAATGTCGCGCGCCCAGCGCCCATGCGCGTCGTCGCACAACGATGCGACCAGACGCACCGGGCGGCCGAGCTCCATCAGCCGCCGGGCGGTGTAATAGCCGCCGCCGCCGAGCCGGATATGCCGTTGCGACCAGCTGATGCGCCCGCCCGGTCTGAGGGTGGAATTCAGGCGCCAGATCCGGTCGTGGTTGATGTGGCCGATGACGATAACGGGTGAGGAGGAGTGCGGGGTTA
>DAIMJJ010000036.1:0-24945 GCA_036722275.1 Rhizobium sp.
GAGGCGAAGGCGACGATGCCCCAGCGCGAGCAGCGGCCGTAGGTCGGCTTGATGCCGACGGTGCCGGTCAGCGCCGCCGGCTGGCGGATCGAGCCGCCGGTATCGGTGGCGGTGGCGGCGAGGCAGAGATCGGCGGCGACGGCGGCGGACGAGCCGCCCGACGAGCCGCCCGGCACGAGCTTCGCGTCGGACAGCTTGCCGTCCTTGCCCTTGCGCCGCCACGGGCTGACGACAGGGCCGAACGCGCTCGTCTCGTTCGACGAGCCCATGGCGAACTCGTCGTTGTTGAGCTTGCCGAGCATGATGGCGCCGGCATCGAACAGGTTCTGCGTGACGGTCGATTCGTAGGTCGGCTTGAAGTCGTCGAGGATCTTCGAGCAGGCGGTGGTGCGCACGCCCTTGGTGCAGAACAGATCCTTGATGCCGAGCGGCAGGCCCTCGAGCGCGCCGGCCTTCTTGGCGGCGATGCGCTTGTCGCTCGCGGCGGCTTGCGCCAGCGCGACCTCGGGCGTGCCGAGCACATAGGCGTTGAGAGAGCCGTTGCCCTTCTCGATCGCGTCGAGATGCGCTCTTGTCAGCTCCGTCGCCGTGAACGTCTTGGCGGCGAGGCCAGCCTTGGCTTCGGCAAGGGTGAGCTTGGTCAGGTCCGTCACGTCATTCACTCCACGACCTTCGGCACGACGAAGAAATGGTCCTCGGTCATCGGCGCGTTGGCGACGATGTCGTCGGCCTTGGCCCCGTCGGTCACGACGTCCTCGCGCTTCTTCATGTCCTGCGCGACGACACGCGTCATCGGCTCGACGTTGTCGGTATCGACCTGCTTCAGCTGCTCGACCCAGTCGAGAATGCCGGAGATCTCCGCCTCGAGGCCCTTGGCCTCGGCATCGGTGATCTTCAGCCTCGCAAGACGCGCGATACGGCGCACGGTCTGCTCGTCGACGTGCATGAGCCCTCACGGAATATTCGGATTAACCACGGAAGAAGCGAGTTCGGCCGCACTCTTAGCCCCCTTGCCGGGGCCGTGCAACCGCACGCCCGGCGGGCCGCTGCGGGTAACTGCGAAGCGATCCTCGTGCCCGCGCTCAAATCGTGAACGCGGCGCCGACCTTCGGCACGGTGACGCCCTTGCCGCCCATCTCGGCGACGAATCTGTCGGCCGTCGCATCGAGCAGCCCGAAGGTGCCGTAGTGGCAGGGGATCGCGGTCTCGAAGTTGTAGAAGCGCTTGCAGGCCATCGCCGCCGTGCGCGCGCCCATGGTGAAGCGGTCACCGATCGGCACGATGCCGATGTCCGGCTTCCAGAGTTCGTTGATGAGCGCCATGTCGGAGAAGATGTCTGTATCGCCCATGTGCAGCAGCGTGCGGCCCTCCTTCGCCGTCAGCACGACGCCGTTGGCGTTGCCGAGCGGGTAGCCGACGTCCATCTCGACGAGCGCAGCGGAATGGTCCGCGCGCACCAGCGTGATCGCGAAGTCGCCCTGCTCCGTGGTACCGCCCGTGTTCATCGGATCGAACGCCTCGACACCCTGCTTGGCCAGCCACATGCACAGATCGTAGTTGGTGATGACCTTGGCGCCGGTCGATTTCGAGATCTCGGCGGCATCGCCCACGTGGTCGCCATGCCCGTGCGTGACGACGACGTGGGTGACGCCGTCGATGGCCTTCGACCAAGCCAGGCCGGACGCCTCGAAGGTCGGGTTGCCCTTCAGGAACGGGTCGATCAGCACGATGCTCGCGCCGGTCTCGACGCGAAAGGCGGAGTGTCCGAGCCAGGTGATTTTCATGGGATGTCTGCCAATATTGTTGCTGTTTGGCGAGTGCGCCAGCGAGATATGCCCGGAAGTACAGGAGCAGGCCGACCCCGACAACAGGCTTTCGCTCCGCGCGCGGCCTTCACCAGACCGGTGATCGACTGCTCTCCCACCATGCTACGACTGCCAACGACAGCAACTCGAGAGATCGCAACATGGCCAACTCGCCCTCACCGTTCGCGCCACCTTTCTCAACACCCTTCTGGCCATTCGATCTCTACCTGCCCTTCTCCGGCGCTACGCAGTCGATTAACCCGGGCTGGTTCAACACCACCATCACCTATGCTGGCGATGCACAGATAGAGAGCCGGGTGATCTCCGACGTTGCCAGCTACGGCAAGCAGATCGGCATCCTGAGCGAGGCGTTGCTGGAACTGGCAGGTGCCGATGCCCATGGCGAGGCGGTCGAGCGACTGCGGACAGTGGTTGCGGAAATCGAGGCCATCAAGCGTCGACACCGTGAACGGATCGCCGACCGGGTTACGGATGCACTACAGTCTCTCGAGCGTCTCGAGCCGGCGAAAGCGGATCTGCTGCTAGACGAGATCGAGCGACGCATTTCCGAGGCGCGCGGCCAGGTCCAGCGCAAGCGTCACGGGGCACGCTCGTGAACAATGAGGATTCTGCAAATCCGCCGGCCGCCCCCATCGCTAAGCCGAAGAAGCCGCAGAGCCCGGGCTTCACCGACGTCGCCGCCTTCGCCGAGCGCGCCGGTCCGAGCGGCCGCCTGCTCGGGCTCGATCTCGGCACCAAGACCATCGGCCTCGCACTTTCCGATGTGCTGCGCATGATCGCGTCGGCCGCCCACACCATCAAGCGCACCAGGTTCCGCGAGGATGCGCGCGAATTGCTGGAGTTCGCCACCCGCCAGCAGGTGAGCGGTCTCGTCATCGGCCTGCCGCTCGACATGGCCGGGACATCGGGCCCGCGCGTGCAGGCGACGCACGCCTTCGTGCGCAATCTCGCCACGCTGACACCCTTGCCGATGCTGCTGTGGGACGAGCGTTTGACCACCGCCGCCGCCGAGCGGCTGCTGATCGAGGCCGACCAGAGCCGCAGGCGCCGCGCCGAGGTCATCGACAAGATGGCGGCGACGCTCATCCTGCAGGGCGCACTCGACCGTATGCGTCAGTTCGGCTGAACAGGATCCGCCAGCTCTCACAGGGACTTGACGACCGCCTGCGAAATCGACCGCCGCGCTCCCTGATGTTGCCCCGCTTCAGTCCCAGCCGCGCCCCATTGGGTCAGCACGCTGGTCCCGTCGCCCGGTCGCCGGTCCGCCGCCGGGTACGCAGCGGAGAGCCCATGACCCTCCCAGCCCCGGCTTCGAGGCCACGCCGGTCGTCAACCCGCAAGCCGGCGCCTGCGGTGCCGCGCTTGCCGTCGACCGCGAGCCGGCAAATCGCGCGCTTCGCCGCCGTCTTGCGCAAGGACATCCGCCGGATCGTGCGCTCGCATCCGCGGGCTCTCGATTTGCTCGATGTCTATCCGGGCGTGCTCTGTGCCCTCGCCATCGGCCATGGCGGCTATGCCGCCGGAGAGGCCGCCCTGCGCGCCGTAGAAAGCGGAGCACCGCTGCGCTCGGTGGCCGACGCCCTGGCGTTGCCGATGTGGCTGCGGCGCCTGCCGCCGGAAGCCTTTTGCGGCGACCTCTCGGGCTTGCCTGCCGACGAGCCGTTCGGCCGGCGTATCGTTCCGCGCCTGCCGCAGCGGCCGGCCGAAGCGGCCGATTGGCTGGCGGCGGTGCGCTTTGCCAGTAGCTCAGCCGGCAGCGAGTTCGCCCTGTGGGTCGTACGTCACCGGCTGCACGGCGGGGTAGCCTCCCGTGCAGATCGCCTCGCTGTCCTCTCCGCCTACGCGTGGCACTCACGCCACGAACGCAGCGGCCGGGCCAGTGAGCTGGCGTGGAGCCGGTGGCGGCCGGAAATGGCGCCGGACACCGCGATCTGTGCCGCCAAGAGCTGGTTCAACCGCCTGTTGCTGTGCGCCCGCCTGCCGTGCGACCGCAGCCTCGATCCGTGGCTCGAGCCGGGCACGGTCGAGGGCCTCGAGTTCGTGCCGCTGACCGACAGCGCCGCCGTGCTCGACGAGGCACGCGCCATGAACAACTGTACGGATCAGTACGCCGGTGCGCTCGGCTTCGGCCGCTGCCGCCTGTTCTCCGTGCGCCGCGACGGCCACCACGTGGCGACGCTCGAAGTCGTGCCGCATACGCGCGAGTCCGGTGTGCTCACCATCGGCCAGCTCAAGGGCCCCTGCAATGCACCGGCGCCGCTGACCGTCTGGCAGCCGGCGCTGCGCTGGCTCGCCAGTCAGGACCGCCTGCTGCAATCGACGTACGGCGCGCGTCCGCTTCCGACCGACGCCGGGATCTGGCACGAGCTCTGGACACCCTATCGCAGCTCATGCGGCGGCGCGCCGTGGATCCCCGCTTCACCGGAAGCCAGTGCCCTCGCCGACATCGAAGGCGGATTGGCGGCTCTGGCGCGCGACGCCAACATCCGATCGTGGCTGTTCGTTTGATCCTCGCCTGGTTCACCACGACTGTCAGCGAGGCGGAACGGAGGTTCCGGTCGCACTTTCGGGCGGCACCGGCGGCGGCTCGGCTGCGGACGTGATTGCCAAGCGGCAGTCGCCATGCTTTCGCTCTGTCGAGCGCAAGAAAGCTGCTCGCACCGGTAACCAGCCGCAATTGAACGTGCCCATGTCCACGCTCGACTACATCGCCATCGCCTGGTTCTTCGCGCTCATCGCCCTGTTCGAGGCGGCGCTCTACCTGCCGCCGCTGGCGCGACGCACCCTGACCCACTCGGTGCAACAGCAGCGACGGCTGTGGATCACCAATACCTCCATGCGCGAGCAACGCCAGTTCGACGCCATCCTCATCGCCAGTTTGACGCAGAGCATCGCCTTCTTCGCCTCGACCAGCGTCATCGGCATCGGCGGGCTCGTCGCCATCATGGGCTCGGGCGACAAGGCGAAGGTGCTGCTCGAGCAACTGCCGTTCGTGCGCGTCGCGGAGCCGGCGGTGTGGGAGATGAAGATCCTCTTCATGATGGGGATCCTCGTCTACGCCTTCTTCAAGTTCGCCTGGGCATTCCGGCTCTCGCACTACAACGTGATGGTGTTCGGCGCCATGCCGGCGGCGGACGACCCCGATGCGGCGCGGCGTCAGGCCTACAGCGAAGAACTCGCGCGCCTGCTCGGCCTCGTCGGCGATCACGCCAATGCCGGGCTCAGATCGTTCTACTATGCGTTCGCGGCCATCGCCTGGTTCTTCCACCCCGCGCTGTTCATGCTGGCGATGGCACTGGTGGTGGCCGTGCTGCTGCGCCGCGAGTTCGTGTCACGCGCGTCGGGCATTCTCGAGAAGATCCGCCCGAAGACGTGAGCTGCGTCCGGCGCTCCAGGCTGGCCGCGCTGGCGCGCACGCATTATGGGTTCGACCGGGCTTGCACCTGCTGGCGATATTCGCGCGGCGATCGACCGAACCAGCGCTTGACCGCGCGTGTGAAGGCACTCTGCGACTGATAGCCGAGATCGAACGCGATCACCTGGAACGGCTTGTCCGTTTCGCGCAACTGGCGTTCCGCCCGCGCGCGCCGCACGGTGTCGACCAGTTGCTCGAACGACGTGCCTGACTTTTCCAGCCGCCTCTGCAGGGAGCGCCGCGTCACACGCAGCTCATACGCGAGGCTGTCGAGCGTGCACCCTCCCGACGCAAAGGTGTCGCCGATGGCGATCGAGGCGCGCGACACCAGATCTTCCTCCAGCGTCTGCTCACGCATCAGCCGCACGGCCATGTCGATGTAGATGTCGAACAGCTCCTCGTTGGAATCGGGCATGCGGCGGGCGAGCGATGCCGCATCGAACCCGATCGAGGTTCGATCTGCGTTGTAGGAGATGCGTTTTCCGAACAGTTCTGCAAGCCGCCCGGCATCCGGCGGCTCCTTGTGCTCGAACTCGACGAACTTCGGACGCCAGCCTTCCGGCGAGATCGAGCGCGCCCGCCCGACGATGGCCCCGACACTGAACAGTGCGGTCAGCTCCAGCGGCGCGTCGGGATCGCTCGGCATGCGCCAATAGAAGCGGCCAGTGCCAGACCTCGCCTCGTCGAAACCGACCTCGACGGAGCTGATGAACAGCGGTGCGAAACCTGCGAGGCACTGCAGATAGACGCGGAGGCTCGGAGCCGACAATGCCATATGGCCGATCAGGCCCGACGAACTGGTGGCGACGACATCGGTCAATCGTGTCAGCGCCACTTCGCCGCCGGGCTCCTGACGCAGCCGGTCGAGCAAATGCGCGAAACTGGACAGCGAGATGAGATTGCTGTGGCGAGCGAGATCACCCGGAGCCAATCCGGCAGCCGCCGCGATGGGCTTGAAATCTGCACCGCGACTCTCGAAGTACTGTGAGAGGACGATAGCTGGAGCTGCTCGGATCATCGGACCCATGTGAGCACGTCCTGTCAGTTCAAGCCGATACGGTACCATAGCCCGGGTCTGCTTCAGCCCGGTGCTTCGCTCGTCGGCACGCCACGTACAAAAACTGGCATGCCAGACCCCTCAGCGGTCTTGAAATTCGTGCCCAAAATCAAATACTGTGTTTCCCATGTCAAGATGGGCTGCAAGCTGAGCGTGTACATCGCGACTAGGAAATAAATCGGATGTAGACCTCCCAGTCTACCTACCAACGTCTGAAAATCAGTGTACCTGGAGGCTGTGCGCAACCAAATGGACAAGGATCAGAAGCGCCACATGCCGTCGTCAGCCTTGCACCTTCTACATCGTGCCGGGCAGATCGCGGACGAGCTCTTCACCCTCAAAATCGGCGCCAGCGAGCTGACACCTCGTCAGTTCGAGGTGCTGCGGGCCATCTCGCTCGTCGATGAGCCGAGCCAAACGGTTCTCGTCGACATGACGGGGATCGACCGCTCCACGCTTGCCGACATCGTCCGCCGTCTGGTCGACCGCGGCCTGGTCATCCGCAAGCGGACGCGGCACGATGCTCGCATGTACGCGCTAAGATTGAGCGACAAGGGTGAAGCGGCGATCCGCGCGGCGCAGCCGGCGGTCGAGCAGACTGACGAAACGCTGCTTGCCCCGTTGCAGCAGCGTGAGCGCGAGGCCTTTCTCAAGGGGCTCGAGCGTGTGGTCGAAGAGTTCACGCGCGAAAACGAACAGATGGCACCGCCGGTCCAGTAACCGGCAGCGCGAACTGATCTCCCGTTCTTTTTGGGGCGGGTGAACGCGTCCAGAATCCGGCCGCGCCTTATCCTCTCGGGAGGAAGGGCGCGGCCGGATTCGTTGTATCGGGTTGCGCCTCGGGGAGCCGCCTGCGGGCGCTTCGCAGCGACGCTCACTTCAACGCCCACACCACCGATACCCGCACCTCGATGCGCTGGCTGCCCTCCTCGATCGGCACCGCGCTCATGGCGGCCCGCGCCAGCATCGGCCCGCGCGGCGCGATAACCGCCTCGCTTTCGCTGATCGACAACACGTCTCCGAGTGCCACACCGGCGGCGGCGGCATAGAGTTCGGCCCGCTTGCGGGCGCTGGCGATCGCCGCCTTGCGGGCCTCGTCGCGGAGCTGGTCCGCTTCCGAGACGTCGAAATGCAGGCCGCCGATCTGGTTCGCCCCCAGCGTGACCAGTTGATCGAGGATTTCGCCAAGGCGCGGCAGGTCGCGGACCACCACCGAGAGATCGTTGTGGACACTGTAGCCATCGATACGCGGCGCCTTGCCGTCGCGGTCGTGCGCATAACGCGGCTGCACGTTGAGTGACGAGGTCTGCAAATCGGCAGCGGCGATGCCGGCCGCCTTCAGCGCCGAGATCAGCTTTTGCATGGTCGCCGAGTTGGCAGCGAGAGCCTCGCGGGCGCTGGCCGCTTCACTGACGACGCCGCTCTGGATGCGCGCGACGTCGGGTTTGGCGAGCACGCTTCCTTCCGCCGAGACGCTGATCGATCGCTGCATCTTGCCGTCCTCCGCCATTGCTGTCGTCCCTGCCGTCGCGAGCACAGCGACGACCGTGCACGCTGCAGCCAGCAGACCACCAAATATTTTGCCCACGCTTCTCTTCCTTTTCGCCCTGTTCGAGACGCTGAACCACGACGCTACCCTCGGCTGGCGGAAAAATCAGGGCAGGCATGCTATCGACCGAAGGCCCCCTTCTGATATAGAAGCGCCGCAGGGGCAGGGTCGGCACGCGATCGCCGTTCATGATGCCGTTGCGCTGATGCCCTGACCGCATCGTCACGCTGCCCTTTCGCCCTCCGGCGCTGGCAGGGCCCGTAGCTCAACGGTTAGAGCTGGCGGCTCATAACCGTCTGGTTGCAGGTTCGAATCCTGCCGGGCCCACCACGCACTCCCTGCTCCCACCGCGGTCAGGAGACTGCGCCATTTCATGCCGCTATTTCAGAGCGTTAGCGAGAGCGGTCACGGCTGACGTCGGCGCAATGGTGGTCTCTGTGAGCCGCTTCGAGGCCTTAGTCTCCGCCTCCCGGTCGGCGTTTCCGTTTTGGCTATCGGAGACTGGTTCGCGGAGTCCTGCCGGAGGCGGGCAAGTATGGAGACTGGTTTGTGACGGAGCGAACGAGCGTGCGGAATGCGGCGGCGGTTCAGCCGTTCACTCGTTCATCCCGGCGGCAAGCCGATCCACGCCCGCTGCTCATCCCAGCCTATCGGCAGCTCGGCCATGAAGCGGGCGACGCCGAACCCCTCGGGCAGCTTATTCTCCAGCACCGCCTCGATGACTTCGGGCGCAATGAACGCGAGCGGGAGCACCATGCGCACGTGACGCGGCGAGCGGTTCTCGGCCACGGCAATCTGATCGAAATCGCGGACCCGGCCCGACATCAGCGCATTCGCCCACGCCCGCGCCTTGGCGATGGCCACCAGCAGTGTGACGCGCGTATCGGCGCGCATCGGTTCGAGCGCCGTCGGACGACACCGCTCCGGCGTCAGGATCTCCCGCCGAACCCGAACCCGCTGGCGCGACCAGGGCACCTCGATTGTGACCCCGTCGGCATCGCTGCCTTTCATCATGATGCCGAGCTGCGTGCGCCCGACGACCACCTTTTCCAGATGCCGCCGGATGACCTCACGATCATCGATCGCCTTATCCGCCAAATCCGATGCGACCGATTCGACCGCCTGCGGTTCCCGCCACAGGCGGTCGCGGATCGCGGCCGCGACCGCCGCCTCGATGTCGGGTGCCGAAACCCTCGATACGCTTCCGGCCTTCGCCAGATCTCCATCGATCCGAGCGCGCGAGACATAATATCGATACCGCACACACCGTTTCCTCGCCGACGACGGGGTCATCCGACCGCCCCGGTCATCGGTAATCCGCCCCATAAGCAGCGCTTCCGAGCCCGCGCGGGAGGTCCAGAATGCTGTCCGTTGCTGCTTCAGCTTGGTCTGCACCGCATCAAATATGTCGTGCGTGATGATCGGCGCGTGCTCGGCCTTGTGCCAGACCCGCTTGTGGACCAGCTCCCCCAGATAGACCCGGTTCGCCAGCAGGTACGTGATCGGTCCCTTGGTGAACGTGATCCCGCCCCGCGTCGTGCCGTCCTTGCGCACCGTGAGCTTGGTTACAATATCGCGATCTCGCAGTTCCTTGAGCAGGGCGGCGAGCGACCTGCACGCCAGCACCAGCTCGAAGATCAACCGAACCCGCTCCGCCGCCTCATCGACGATCACCAGCTTCCGATCCTGAACCCGGTAACCCAGCGGCACCGGGCCGCCCATCCATATGCCCTTCCGTTTCGATGCCGCGATCTTGTCGCGAATGCGCTCGCCGGTCACCTCCCGCTCGAACTGCGCAAACGACAGCAGCATGTTGAGCGTCAGCCGTCCCATGCTGCTCGTCGTGTTGAACGATTGCGTCACCGACACGAACGAGACGCCGCGCCGATCGAACAACTCGACCAGCTTGGAGAAGTCGGTCAGCGAGCGCGTCAGCCGATCGACCTTGTAGACCACGATGATGTCGATCAACCCCGCCTCCACGTCGCGCAGCAGGGTCTGCAATCCAGGCCGCTCCATCGAGCCGCCCGAAAAGCCGCCATCATCGTAGGCCGTCGGGATCAACCCCCACCCCTCGTGCGCCTGCGAGCGGATGTACGCCTCGCCCGCCTCACGCTGCGCATCGAGGGAGTTGAAGTCCTGCTCAAGTCCAGCCTCCGTCGACTTACGTGTGTAGATCGCACAGCGCAGGCGGCGCTTGATTGTCTGCGCGGTCATCGGGGGGCTCGGGCTGTCGCTTCGCGAACGGGGCTAGCCCCGCGCCCCACCGGGCGGGACACCCGCCCAGACCCTCCCGCATTATTGGGCTTACAGAAAGCGGCGGGTCCGGGAGGTGTCCTCCCGGTTGGGGTATGGGGCGAAAGCCCCATGCGCGCAGCGCCCCCACCGACCCCGAAGAACCGATACCCATTCCAATGGGTTCCTGTGATCGCGCGGGCGGCGCTCGACAGACTTGCATAGACTTCGCCGTTCCAGGCAAAGCCACTTTTCAAGACGACGACGCGGTGCATTGTGCCTTTCCATTCCCGCAATAATTCGCACCCCGGCTTGATCTGCCGCGTGCGCCGTCTGGCCAGAGCAGCGGCCGGGTCCGAGGCGGTCGCAAGCTCGCCCAGAAGCGCAGCGGTGGCGCGATCGAGATCCCCGGACGCGCGGGTGTAGAGCCGATGTGCCAGGCTTCTTAGCAGCAGGTCGCGCTTGAACGCGGCGGGCGGCGCAGTGGCATGGAAGCGTGTCCACTCGGCGCGCAGCGCCTCCAGATCGAGGCCCACCAGGGCGGCCATCTGGTGGCCCAGAAGTGACGGGCGCGCCACCATCACTGCGCCTCGATGTGGTAGCGTCGTTCACCCGCTGCCGTCTTGACGGAACGGACCCCATGACCGAGGCGCTTACTGACGGTGCCGGAGATGAAGCCGCGGACCGAATGGGCCTGCCACCCGGTGGCGGCCATGATGTCAGCGATCGTTGCGCCCGCCTTGGATCGAAGGAGAGTGAGAATGGTCTCGCCCTTGGTCGTCCGAGTGGTGACCGCTGGCTCGTCTGGCTGTTCCGGTTCAGCAGTATTCACCGAAAGCTGCGCCAAGCCTGCCGCCGTAGCGATCAACGTGAGGGCATGGCCCGTGTCGTCGACTCGCCAACCAACACTCGGCTTCGGCGCAGGAGTCTCTTGCAGATAGCCAAGAGCCAGAAGATCCTTGACGAGAGCAGACAGCGTGCTGGCCTCGATGTCGAGGTCTTTCGGCCAGGGCAGCACGGCGTTAGACTTACGGCGGGCGGCACCGGTCAGAATGAGGCGGGCGGCAGCGACGAGCGGTTTGCGATTGGTCTTGCGTGACATGACGTTTCGCGACATGGGGTTTAGCTCCGGTTATCGGCGCCAACATTGTGCTGGCGCTTGCACCACCCAGAGCCCCGCGAGATGCGAGGCGGGTCCTTCGGCCTCAGCCCAAATCCACCAACCGGCCGGTACAGCCAGCAATGCGTCCTTTCCGGTCGAAGTCCAGTCGAGTTGTGCTGGCCCCGCTTGGTCGGCCTCCATCAGCTTCTGCTTGAGCAGCCAGGCTGTGTCCGATTTGACGCCGAGCTGGCGGGCAAGCTCGAGCGCAGCGACGTCGTTCTTGGCGCTAGTGATCAGGTGGATGGCCAGGAACCATTTTGAGAGCGGCGTGCGCGACTTGTGGAAAATGATGCCGGCCAGCACCGAGGTCTGCGTCCGGCACGCCGAGCACTCGAACTGGCGGCGGGCAAGCGTAGTAGCTGTATTCCCGTGCATCGCAGTGCGGGCACACGAAGCCATCGGGCCAGCGCATCGCCGCATGGCACTGCTCCTCACTGCCGTAGCGCCGCAGAAACTCGGCCTTGCTCAGCCCCTTCTGGAACTGGACCGCGTTACGCCCCATCGTCGCCTTCCCCAGCGGCTGATTCGCTCAATGATATCAGTGAGCGCGGCAGTCCAACGGAAACATCGGGGTAATCAAGAAGCGCCAAGTGCGCCTCAAGTTGCCACGGGTCCCTACTTCGTCTCGTCCGCCGAACGGTGGTAGATGTCGTCGGTGCGCACGATGTCGTCCTCGCCGAGATAGGTGCCGATCTGCACTTCGATGATCTCGAGTGGAACCTTGCCGGGGTTCTCGAGGCGGTGCCACTGCGTCGCGAAGATGTAGACGCTCTCGTTCTCGCGAACGAGCTTCTCGTTATCGCCGATCGCGACCTTGGCGGTGCCCTGCACGACGATCCAGTGCTCCGAGCGGTGATGGTGCATCTGCATCGACAGCTTGCCGCCGGGATTGACATGCAGCAGCTTCACCTGGAAGCGCGGCCCGAGCGATAGCGTTTCGAAGAAGCCCCAGGGCCGCAGATTGCGGATGTGCTGCTCCTGCTCCTTGCGGTTCGTGAGCTTCAGCTTCTGCACGATTTTCGAAACGTCTTGTGCGCGGTCGCGGCTGGCGACCAGCAGCGCGTCGGGCGTATCGACGATGATCAGATTGTCGACGCCGATGGTGGCGACGATCGATTTCTCGGAATGCACGTAGCTGTTGGTGGTGTCCTCGAGCAGCGTATCTCCGTGACTGTAGTTGCCATTCGCGTCGCGCGGGGCGATGTCCCACAGCGACGACCACGAGCCGACATCGTTCCAGCCGACATCGATCGGCAGCATGGCGGCTTTCGCCGTTTTCTCCATCACCGCGTAATCGACCGAGATGCTGGGCGCGGCGGCGAACGCCTTCTTTTCCAGTCGCTCGAAGCCGAGATCTTCGGCGCGGCCTTCGTAGGCGGCACGCGCCGCGGTCAGCACTTCGGGTGCGAGCCGCGCCGTCTCGTCGAGGAACGTGCGCGCATGCAGCATGAAGATGCCGCTGTTCCAGAAATACTCGCCACTGGTGAGGTATTGCTCGGCGGTCTTGCCGTCGGGCTTCTCGGTGAAGCCGCCGACGTTGAAGGCAGCGCCGGGAAAGCCCTCGAGTGCGCTGCCGCGCTTGATGTAGCCGTAGCCGGTGTGGGCTTCGGTCGGCACGATGCCGAACAGCACGAGGCGGCCGGTGGCGGCGACGGTCGCCGCGCGCTTCATTGCTTCGACGAATTTCGCCTCGTCCTTGACGACGTGATCCGACGGCATGACGGCGATGACGGCATCGCGCCGTTCGGCGAGTGCGGCGAGTGCGGCGACCGCAATCGCCGGCGCGGTGTTGCGCGCCACCGGTTCGAGGATGATGGCCTTGGCGGTGATGCCGGCACGCTCCAGCTCCTCGCGAACCAGGAAGCGATGATCGTTGTTGGCGAGCAGGATCGGCGCGGCGAAGCCCCGCTCTGTCGTCAGACGCTTCAGCGTCGCGCCGAGGAAGCTCGAACTCTGGCCGTTGAAGAAGCGGATGAACTGCTTGGGATAAAGCGCGCGCGACAGCGGCCACAACCGCGTGCCCGAGCCGCCCGACAGAATGACCGGAAAGACGTCTTCGATCGACATCGCTTCACTCATTGGCGGTTGCACACTCGCGGCTCTCTGATGTCGGGGTCACCAGGCTGCAGCCGGGACGTCACCACGTATGATTTCTTCGATCCGGCGGCGCGTTCCGGGCGAGATGTCATCGGGAAGTTCGCCCAACGCCACAAATCTCTGTTCCCTGATTTCGAACGACGGCGCCGGGACAGTGGGCTGATGCCAGTTATCAATCACGTAGAGCACGATGTGGTCGCCGGGGAAGCGATCGAAATGAGTGTAGATGCCAAACAGTCGAGGTGCGGCCAGCAGCACAACCCCGACTTCCTCGATAAGCTCGCGCCGCAAGCCAACCTCTGCTACCTCGCGCCTTTCCAGCCCGCCCCCTGGAAAGTGCCATCCCGACTGATAGCCGTGGCGCACAAGCAGCACCCGCTTCTGGTCGTCAAATATTGCGCCTTGGACGCCCATCGTGATCCGGTTCTTGGCCCGAGTGTTTGCCGCAACCATCAGGCGGCCTGATGCAGCACACCTGCGGAACAGGTTTCTCATGAACGGCGCTCCGGCTCACACTTCTCGATATCAGCCACGTACTCGTTGCTAGTTTGCGGCGCGCACATTCCCGGTGTCTATTGCCTCCTGTTCGAGATACCATTGGTAGGTCGCGCGCAACCCATCTTCTAGTCCGATCCTAGGCCGCCAGCCCAGCTTCCTGAGCTTGTCACCGCTCATCAACTTGCGCGGCGTTCCGTCCGGCTTCGAGGTGTCGTTGACAATCCGTCCAGTGTAGCCGACCACCTCCACGACGGCTTCAGCCAGCTCACGGATCGTCAAATCTTCGCCTGATCCGACGTTGATGTGCTCGTGCTCGGAGTAATGACTCATGATTTCCACGAGCGCGTCGGCGCAGTCGTCGACGTGCAGGAACTCGCGCCGTGGCGTACCGGTGCCCCAGATCACGACCTCGGGTGCGCCACGCGTCCTGGCTTCGTGCACCTTGCGTATCAGGGCTGGAATGACGTGGCTCGATTCGAGGTCGAAATTGTCGCCCGGTCCATAGAGATTGGTCGGCATGGCCGATACGAAGTCGCTCCCGTACTGGCGTCGATACGCCTGACAGAGCTTGATGCCGGCGATTTTTGCGACCGCATACCATTCGTTGGTTGGCTCGAGCTG
This sequence comes from Rhizobium sp., assembly GCA_036722275.1. Lineage (GTDB taxonomy): Bacteria > Pseudomonadota > Alphaproteobacteria > Rhizobiales > Rhizobiaceae > Allorhizobium. The sequence continues at coordinate 14,461 of DAIMJJ010000036.1, forward strand.
TCCGGTCAACAATGCGCTTTCCATGATCGGTTGGGGCGCCAACTTCGGATAGATGCAGGAGGATCCGAGAAACACGAGCTTGCTCACGCCGACCCGATGGGCCGCCTGGATGATGTTCGTCTCGATGGTGAGGTTCTGATAGAGAAAGTCAGCAGGAAAACTGTCGTTGGCCAGAATCCCACCGACCTTGGCTGCTGCGACGAATACAGCATCCGGTCGATTGGCATCCATCCAGGCATCGACATCCTGCTGGCGCGTCAGATCGAGTTCGGCTCTCCCCGCGACCAGAACCTCGCACCGTTCCCCGGCAAGCCGGCGCACGAGGGCAGCTCCCACCATCCCGCGATGCCCCGCCACAAAGACGCGCTTACCGGCAAGATCGTACTGCGGGGGTCGGTCGAGGCTGCTCACCATGTGGGTTCCCATTCGTCGAGGCCGATGTCATTGCTGACCTGCATCGGCGGCACCTCGTCCTTGAAGACAAAGTGTCGATAGATTTCCTGAACAGCGGCGTTACCGCCGTCGCGCTCCAGCGCCGCCAGCCTCATATCCGCGTCAACCATCTCGGCGACCATCTGCTGCAGTGTCGTCGTATGGACCCAGCCGAGCTGCTCGCGCGCCTTGGTCGGATCACCGAGCAGCAGGTCCACTTCCGTTGGGCGGAAGTAGGCGGGGTCAATCCTGACGACGACCTTGCCGGATCGGCGATCCGTTCCAACTTCGTCCACTCCTGTCCCCGACCAGTCAATTTCCCGGCCAACCTCGCCAAAAGCCAGCTCAACGAACTCTCTCACCGAGCGCATCTGCCCGGTGGCGAGCACGTAGTCATCAGGCTCCGGTTTCTGCAGGATGCGCCACATTCCTTCGACGTAATCTCGGGCATGTCCCCAGTCTCTCTTCGCATCGAGATTGCCTAGAAAGAGGCAATCCTGAAAACCGTGCTCGATGTGTGCAACGGCGCGCGTAATTTTTCGCGTAACGAACGTTTCGCCGCGGACCGGGCTTTCGTGATTGAACAAAATCCCATTGGAAGCGTGAAACCCATATGCCTCGCGGTAGTTCACTACGATCCAGTAGGCGTAGATCTTGGCAGCAGCATAGGGGGAGCGGGGGTAGAAAGGCGTCGTCTCCCGCTGAGGTGTTTCCTGCACTTTGCCGTAGAGCTCCGAAGTCGATGCCTGATAGAAGCGAGTCTGGTCCATGTTGAGAATGCGCAGCGCTTCGAGCAACCTCAACGTACCGAGCGCATCGGCATTGGCGGTGTATTCCGGCGTCTCGAAGCTCACCTGCACATGACTCTGAGCGGCAAGGTTGTAGATCTCGGTGGGTTGAATCTTCTGGATCAGTCGTATCAGGTTCGTCGCATCGGTCAGGTCGCCGTGATGCAGATGAAACGACGAATCCCGTTCGTGAGGATCGACATACAGTGCGTCAATACGAGCGGTATTGAACGAGGACGAGCGGCGCTTGATACCGTGGACCTCATAGCCCTTTTTTAGCAGCAGTCGGGCCAAGTACGCTCCGTCCTGACCGGTTATCCCCGTTATCAACGCTACACCCATCTTCTTTCAATCTCCAGTTGCAATCATTATGGGAATCGGACTTTGTCTACTCAGCAGCGCTGAGACCGCAGCTTTCTGAGCGTCTCGCACCATCTCGAAAGCGCGAGTTCCATCGGAGATTTGACTTCCAGATGCCTAAATCAGCCGTCGTCACATTGACCAACTTTGCCTCAAGTGTTGTCCCGTTCTCAGCTACATTGACACGGGCTTATGCACCCATCGCACTCAGCATCTGGCGGAAATATATTTGCGCGCAACATAGCTGCATCCCTCCAGGGGTAACGCATGTATGGGAACCCATCGAGCTGGAATTCGCAAGCAAGTCACGTCACTATGAGTGTCCCGAGTGTGGTCAGCGCTTTCGTCGCATCTTCTGAATGCCAAAGACTACCGCCAACACCGATGTTCAGCGAGTGCGCGCCGATTCCCGAACGTGGATTGGTCGATCCGGCTCCGCGAGTGTTGCGAGTGCGTTCGGGCGACCGATGCCGATGTACTTGAAGTCAGCAGCTGTCGCATCCTCCGGGCGGAAGATGTTGCGGAAATCAAGCAACACATTGCCACGCATTTTTTTCCGTAGCGCCTTGAGATCGATGGCGCGGAACTCGTTCCACTCCGTCAAGATGACTAGCGCATCGGCTTCGACTGCGACCTCTGTCGCCTGCTCGCACCAGACGACTCCCGGCAGAGCAGCTTCACCATGCTTGCGCCCCTTCGGATCGTAAGCCCGCACGCGCACCCCATCGTGCATCAGAATCGGCAAGATGATGAGGCTCGATGCATCGCGGATATCGTCGGTATTGGGTTTGAAGGTGATCCCGAGCACCCCGATCGTCTTGCCCTCCACCTCGCCGCCGAGCGCCTTGCGGATTCGCTGCTCCATGTCGAGCTTGCGCTCCTCGTTGACGTAGTGAACCGTCTCGATCAGTGTCAGAGGCGAGCGGTTCTCCCGCGCCGTGCGGATGATCGCTGACACGTCCTTCGGGAAGCAGGATCCGCCATAGCCAGGCCCCGGATGCAGGAACTTGTCGCCGATGCGGCGATCTCGGCCAATGGCAGAAGCCACTTCCTGCACGTCCGCACCGACCTTCTCACACAGGTCGGCAATCTCGTTGATGAAGCTGATTTTCATGGCAAGGAAGGCGTTCGCCGCGTATTTTGCCAGTTCAGCAGATTCTCTTGCCGTGAACATGACCGGTGCATCGCGCAGCGAGAGCGGCTTGTAGAGTCTGCGCAACAATTCCTCGGCGCGATCGTTGTCACAACCGACGAGTACACGATCCGGCCGCATAAAGTCCTCGATAGCCGAGCCTTCGCGCAGAAACTCCGGATTGGAGCACACGGCGAAGGCGGCGTCAGGCCTGTGTCCTGCCAGTCGCTGCTCGATCCGCCGGCTGGTGCCCACAGGGACGGTCGATTTCGTCGTGATAACGGTGAAGCCCTCAATGTGGGGCGCGAGATTGTCCACAGCCTCGAAGATGTAGCTGAGGTCCGCGTGACCGTCGCCGCGGCGCATGGGTGTGCCGACCGCCAGGAAGATGATGTCGGCCCTTGCGGCAGCTAGTGCCAAGTTCGTGTCGAAGATGAGCCGACCGGCGCGGACATTACGCTCGATCAAGTCGTCGAGACCGGGCTCGTAGATAGGCATCTCGCCGCGGCGAAGGCAGGCAACGCGCTCGGGCTGATTGTCGATACAGTCGACATGCCAGCCAAATTCAGCAAAGCAGGCCGCCGACACGAGCCCGACGTAGCCCGCACCAATCATACAAATCCGCACGATTGTGTTCCTTCGTCCGATGTTGACGTTCGATGATCATCATTACTGCACTCCTTTAGAGTGACAGACCACGTACCGACAAGTCTCAACCCTGACCTTGGTCGGCACAGCAATGGAATTGGGTCAGCCGCGTGATACCTTAGGTACACTGACGTTCCAAATGTCGCAGTGCCTTGAAAGGGCCGCCAAGATCGTGCATCAGTCTCGCACGTCGCAGGGGCATGACCGCGACACATGGTTTTCCGTAATCGAGTTGAGGTTTGGATTGTGAGCCCCCTAGACAGACACTCGATCGAGCGCCTATCGACGGGATGGTATGTGCTCGCCACGCATCCTTCCCGCGAAGACTATGCCATCCAGAACCTGGAGCGTCAGAATTTCAAGGCCTATTGCCCGCGCATCGTCACCCGTGTGAAGCGCGGGCGTCAATTTTACGACACGCCCCGCCCCCTCTTCCCGTCATATGTGTTCGTTGAACAGAGTCCCGTGCTTGGTCGCTGGAAGATTCTGCTCTCAACCTACGGCGTGCGTTCCGTCATCCGCACTGGACAGGTGCCGAGTCTGATCAACGCGGAGTTTGTCGCCGAGTTGAAAGCGCGCGAGGTCGACGGAATTCTGCGGCAACCCGAAAATCCCTTCCGGGTTGGCCAAGAGATCTCGGTTCGCGGCGGTGTATTCAACGGCCTTGTCGGGACGATCCTCGAGATGCGCGCCAGCGAGCGGATCGTAGTACTCATTAATATTCTCAACCAGCAAACCAAGGTGTTTTTGACCACGGATGCGTTGAGCCCGGTGTAAGGCCACTCTCAACTCGACTCAACCGCGCGCTGCCATTTCTATGACGCTTTCCCAAGCCTGCACGGCGTGAGTGAGGTCGAACTCCGCATCGAACAACGCCCGCGCCCGCGCCCCCTGCTCTGCGGCGCGTTCTGGATTGTGCGCGAGGTCGAGGATCTTGGCAGCCAGCGCTTCGCCATCACCCTCCGCGACGACGCTGCCCGACTGACTCCGCCTCAAGACCTGCGCCACCTCGCCCTCCGCGTCTCCGATGAAGATCGATGCACGCCCCGCTGCGGCGATGCCGTAGAGCTTGCTCGGCACAATCAATCCTTCGAGCTCGGGCTTGAGCGTGATCAGGTGCACGTCGGGAACCGACAGACTTTCAGCGAGCTTTTCCGATGGCTGATATGGTTTGAACATCACCGAGGTCAGGCCACGCCGCAGAGCCTCCTGCTTCAACTTCTCGACCTGCGCGCCACCACCGACGAACAGCCAGCGTATGGGCCTCGGTCCAGCGCTGATCCGTTGCAGCGGAGCGTCGACGACGTCCGTGTCACCCGCTGCTTCGATCAAGCCTGCGACGGGCTGACCAGCAGGCAATCGCTCTATGTGCAGCATGGCGGCGAGGAATGTCTCGTAGTCGTGCGCCCGGCCGAGATTACCCGAATAGCCAACGACGAAATCGTCCTCCAGCCCCCAAGCCTTTCGCAAGGCATTCGATTCTCGATCGACCGGCTTGATCAGCCGGCCGTCGGCCCAGTTGGTCACGATCCGAATTCTGGTCGCGTCTACGCCCAGTTGCGCCACCAGCTCCGCCATGCGGTCGCCGAGCACGACGTTCACTGCTGCATGACGTAACGACATGTTTCGCAGCCGCGCCAGCATGGCGAAACTCATGCCGGCAACACCGCCGCGGCCAACACCCAACGCCGTCGCAACCTCGGGGAACACGTCCTGCAGCCAGTTGACCAGCCTAGCGCCCTTCAGTGCCGCGACTGGCCAAAGCACCACCGACAGCATCGGCGGATCCGTCTTGACGATCACAACGTCGCCGCGGCGCGCATAGCGCATCAGCGACCACGCTGCCGAGACATAGAACGTCAGATAATCGAAGGCGCGGCCGAGCAGCCAAGCACGACCGAAGCCAGACGTGGCGACACGCACAACATCGACACCATCGATCGTTTCGCGCCGGGGCAGGAGCGCGTCGGGATTGTCGTAGCGCAGGCGCGACGTGATTACTGACACGTCGCGCTCCCGGGCCAGTGCGAATGCAATCCCCGACAGCATCTGGCTGGTCGCCGAATGATCGGGAAAGAAGAAGCGGTTGATGAAGATGATTTTCATGGAACTCGCCGGCATGTCGTCGCAGCAATCATCCGTTCTGGAGGCAACCGGCGCTTGAGCCCCGCGCTCTCGGCGAGCAGCGCCACGTGATCAGCCACCTCGGCGTCCATCAGTAGTTGCATTCCTCAAGGCCGGAAAGGAGGATCGAAACCATACGGCCCGCCCCCCATGGCGTCCGTCCGCTATCCATGGCGGGCCTGCTTGCACCTGTCTTGCACCTGTCATGGGTACGGAGAAGCTGGTCTACCTGGCACAAACGGCTCGTGAGGCGAAGCGCGGCCCGTGGTTACAGGTAGCCTCGTGCCCGGTAGGCCCAGAAGCCGATCCACTCCCTCACCGCCACCGTCGTCCTGACGAGCGCATCGGCGTTCGGTAGCCAGCGCAGTGGGGTCCAGGGACCGGGCGTGACAACTTCGATGTCCGTAGTCGCTGCGGTCACCGGGATCCCAAAGTGCAGGAATACAGCCATGGCGCGCGGCATGTGAGCGGCGGAAGTGACCAGTAGCGCGGAGCCGAAGGGTTGCCGCGCCCTCATGGCGCGGATTTCAAGCGCGTTCTCGTGTGTATTGCGGCTCGCGCCGGCGATATCGATCCAGCCCGAGGGAACTCCCCATTCGACCAGCAGGTCGCGGATCAGCTCGGCCTCGGGCCGCTCGCCCGGCAGCCAGGGAATATTGCCCCCGGTTACCAGGACGCGCTTGACCTTGCCGGCACGGTACAGCCTGGAAGCATGGAGCACCCTATCCGAAGAGGCCAACAAGTCGGACGTCACCCGTGGTGGCACGGGACCATCGATTGCTCCGCCAAGTACGATCGCCACTTCGGCGTGCGGCAGGGCTTCGATGGCACGTGGCGGGTGCTGTGTTTCGAGCGTACCGAGCGCCCAGTCGGCAAACGCCGGCGTCGCAGCGATCCAGAGCCCACACGAGGCCGCGACCATACAGCCGACTGCCAATCGTCGCCGCCCCCTCGCTGCAAAGACGCCGCCGAGGATCCCCAAGCAAATTGAAAGCCCCAGTGGGTAGAAGAACACCGGCAGGAGCTTGGTGAGGAACAGCACCGCGAGGCTATCGACCATCCGTCAGATCCGTCATGCCAAGCTCGGCAGCATAGTCGCATTTCGATTTCAGTTGCCAAGAGGCTTTATCGAGCGTGCTCGATAATGTTTTGCGCTTACGGCGCTGATCGGTGCGTCGCACCGGCGCCTCCGCGGGGACGCGCCATTGGGCGCGGGTCGCCTTGCTCCCGGGCACTCGCTCGATGCCACCTCCTGGCGCGCGGGTTGCACCGCGAGGGCGGCGCCGCGCCGGGTCGCAGTCGCGGCCTCGAGGGGGCAGGGTGCCTCGATCACACTGCTCGCCTCCGCCGGCAAGACCTCCGGGCCGCCTTGCCTTCTGAGGCGCTGTGGAGCGCCTCGGTGCACGCTCACAACATCTCATGTCATGGAAGTTTGGCATCATCGGCCGAAGGCGGCGGTCCTCGAGCAGCGAGCGGACCTGGCTACCCCGCCCATGGATCAAGGACGTCAACGCCGGCCGCAACAAATTCAGAACCATTGCGGGTCGCAACGGTCAGACCGTGGTTCGCTGCGATCGCCGCAATGAGCACGTCGGGATGTGAGAAGGTATGCCCGCGCTTGCGGCCAGCCTCGATGATCAGCCGCCACTTCAACAGCACATCCTCGTCGGCCTGCAGAATGCGTCCATCGAACATCGGTCGAAGCTCGTTGTCGAGCCAAAGCGTGAGATTCGACCGCCGCCCGGCATCGCCGATCAACTCGATGCCAAAACGGATCTCAGCCATAGTCACGGAGCAGAGATAGAGCCGGTCGAGGGCTTGGCCTGCAACGAAGGCAACGACCCGGCGATTGGGGTTCGGCTTTTTCAGCTCTGAGACAACGTTTGTGTCGAGCAGGTACCCGCTCACAGATCCACATCCCGAACAGGCCCGCGAACGGGCGCATGCTCGAACTCGACGTCACTCAGTGGTGAGTTCGCCAGCAGGTCGACCAAGAGTCGTCCGGAGCGCGCACCGGTGAGCACGCGAAATTCGGTTTCAGACACGACCACCACGCTGTCGCGGCCATGGACCGTAATATGCTGTGGGCCCTCCTCTTGCGCGCGTCGCACGAGCTCGGAGAACCGCGCTTTTGCGTCCTGCAGCGGCCAGCGGCCAGGCGGCTTGTTGCGTGCAGAAGTCGTGCGCTTAGAGGGCATCAGACAACCTCACATTCTAGTCGATCGGACCAAACTAGTCGATCTGACCAGAATATAGTCGCAAAACCTGTCTTGGGGGAAGCCTCGGGTCACGTCTTGGCGTTCGACGGGCTGGCGGCCTCATCTTACGCGGAGATCTTTGCACGCCGTCGTGGGGCTGGCCAGCCGGCAGCGACGCTGCATTCGATGGTGGCCGCGATCGCCCATTCGCATGGTGCACACATCGTGACTCGAGACGTCAGTGGTTTCGAGGGGTTTGGCGTCATGGTGATCAATCCGTGGGATCAAATGCCTCACTGAGCGGATCGCGATGGTTGCCAGGATCCGATTTGCCACCTTCGCATCAGCATGGATCTCGGCGCCTGCGCGCCAGCGAGGGTTATGGCGCCCAACGCTCCAGCAGGCGTTATCGAGCGTGTTCTCGCTCACGGCGCTGATCGGTGCTGCGCACCGGCGCCTCCGCGGGGGCGCGCCATTGGGCGCGGGTCGCGTTGCTCCCGGACACTCTCGCGTCCACCTCGCGGCGCGCTCACGCGGCTGATCCGCGCTGTCGGCGCGGGCCGCTCCGCGAGGGCGGCCTGCTGGCCGGGTCGCGTTGCTCCCGGACACGCTCGCGTCCACCTCCTGGCGCGCGGGCTGCTCCGCGAGGGCGGACTGCCGGCCGGGTCGCGTTGCTCCCGGCCCCCCTCGCTCTGATAACGCCTCAAGGCAGGGAGGCGGGGCGCGTGCGGAACAATGCGTTCACGCTTCTGATCCGCGCCTTGAGGCGCGAGCAGCTCCGCGGGGGCGCCGCTTACTTGGTGCTCGCCTCCGGCAAGACGCGCCGGTTCGCTATGCTCCCGGACACTCGTGCTCTGTAGCGGTCAGCACCTGAGGTGATGGGCTCGACCCGGCGATGGATACTATTGGTGTGTCAAACGGCGGCGGTTCTGACGTGACCCGATGGGCCGGCGTCTCACCGAAATTGGGTTCGTTTCGCAGAATAGCAATCCATTTATGCTCAATTTGAGTATTTATTGACCTCGTCTGCTGCACGTTTTGCGCCGCCTTGCTGCATGTATCCCGCCTCAATCAGAGGAGCGCAGCGGCAACAATCGAAGACGCAAGCGACCCGGCTCAATGGTCACGAGCGCTCCGGCTTCGAGTTCTCTCTCCATCTGGCGAAGCCCAGCAAGTAGCGGCGCGCCGATGGCCTCGGGGCTTGTGTCCTCGGCGCGGACTTGAACGACACTCGGGCTTTGGCTACCCGACGCAGCGAGGATAGCGCCAAAATCAAGATCGTGGGTCAGAACCACAAACCCATGGGTCCTGGCGTAATTCAAGATCTCCGCATCTGCAGCTCCGGCATCACCGAAGCCTGACCAATGGACAGCCTCGTATCCACCCAGCGCCAAGCTCTCGCACCAGCGCGGCGAGAGGTTCATGTCGATAAGGAGTTTCATTCAACTGCAAGCGCGATCTCGCGTTCCTCGGCACGCCACGCCGCGTAGCGTAGGGCTTGGAGGATGTCCTCGCCGGCAAGATAGGGATAGTCAGTGAGAAGAGCTTCGATGCTGCGGCCGGCGCCAATCTGACCAACAATCATCCCGACTGTCACGCGGGTGCCGAGGACGCAGGCCTTGCCGCCCATAATCCCGGGTGTCTGGGTAATGCGATCGAACTCTTTCATGCGGGCCGCCCTTTTGGATGATGGCTCTTGAAGCAGTATAGCAGGTTGTAACGTGGCACATAGATTGAGAGGGTTGCTCGCTAAGCGCTTGGCGCTCGGTGAGCGCGATAGCCTGAGGGTGCTCGATCTGCTGGAGCATCCGCCTGAGCCGATGGCCCGGCTGCGACGCGCGGCCAAAGCCTCTCATTGTTGACCGCCGTCGTTGACCATAGTCGGTCTCGACGTGAATTTTCGCCCCATGGAAACGATCACCATCTCCAAGTTCAAGGCCACTTGTCTCGCCGTTCTGGAGCGCGTGCGTCAGACGCGCCAGCCGGTGCTTGTGACCAAGCGCGGCGTGACGGTTGCGGAGATCAAGCCGCTGCCACAGGCTGAGACCGGTGCTTGGCTCGGAGCCATGGCGGGCTCCGCCCACATCTCTCGTGACATTCTCGCCCCGGCCGAGCCTGAGGACGCCTGGGAGGCGTTGCGCTGAGTGCGGCTACTGCTCGACACCCATATCTGGATATGGAGCCTCATATCCCCAGAACGGCTTTCGCCTGAGGTGCGCCGGGCGCTCTCCGGGCCAGACCATGAGCTGTGGCTGTCGGCCATCAGTGTCTGGGAGACCCTGGTGTTGATCCGCAAAAGCCGTCTCGCCGTCATGTCCGCAGATGGGCGGGCATGGGTCGCAGAGGCGCTGGCCAACACGCCCGTCCGGGGGCACAGCTTACATACGAGGTCGCGATCGCCAGCGAGCAACTCGCCCTCGACCATTGGGACCCCGCCGACCGCTTCATTGCAGCGACGGCCAAAGTCCTTGATGCGACCCCGGTGACAGCAGACGCGCGCCTGATCGACTGCGCTGTCATCAAGGTCATGGTGAACCTGTAGCCAAAAACTCGCCTGCCGGCCAAGCAGACCACCATCAAATCAGAACGAAGCTGTCGCTGTATGCTTTCACCACGGCATCGTGCGTGATAAGCCGCAGCGGCTCATGAAGGGCTTGAGCAACGAGCAACCGGTCGAACGGGTCGCGATGCAAATCGGCATGACCCACGATAGCCCACAGTGCTACGCGCGTGTCGAGCAGAAGCCTCACTGCGCGCTCCGGGGCATGGCGACCGGGGTTTCCGATTGATGGCGACCACCGTT
>DAIMJJ010000037.1:0-15571 GCA_036722275.1 Rhizobium sp.
GCAGAAGATCACGTCGAACATGCCCTTGAACGGCCACTGGGCCATCAGGTTCAGCTCGTTGTAGGTAATCAGGCGCTTCAGCTTGTCATCCACCTGATACTTGCGGCGGCCGTTGATTTCGACTTCGCGGAACCACTGCTTGCGCATGGCCGGCGACACCGTTTCCAGTGCCTGCTCGTCATAGGCGCCCTGGCGGGCAATCGCGAGGATCTTGGGATCGATGTCGGTCGCCAGGATCTTGAAGTCGTAGTCGAGCACGTTCGGGAAGGCCTGGAAGACCGTGAGCGCGATCGAATAGGGCTCCTGACCGTCGGAACTTGCCGCCGACCAGATGCGCACGCGGCCGCCGGCCTTGGCACGGGCGATCAGCGCCGGCAGCACCTCGTCACGCAGGTGATCGAAATGGTGGTTCTCGCGGAAGAAGCGGGTGAAATTGGTCGTCAGGTGCGACAGCATTTCGCGACGCTCCTGGGCCCCTTCCGGCGATGCGACCAGGCTGCAATAGGCGCGGAAACCGGACAAGCCGAGATTGCGAATATGCTTCGACAGGCGCGAATAGACCAAGGAGGCCTTGGATTCGTTGAGCGAGATCCCAGCATCGGAATAGATCATGGCAGCGATCTCGTTGAGGTCGCGGCGGGTCAGCGGATATTCGCCGCTGGCCAGAACCTCGTCTTCCGAATGGCGGTGGGATGTATGGACGGCACCGGTCATGCGGCCTCGCTTTCGGCGTCTGGGAAAAGGGCGTCAAGCTCGATGAGGCAGATCATCCGCTTGTCGATCGCGAGAATGCCGCGGGCATATTGTCTTTCGAGGTCGGAGGTCACCTCCGGCATCGGCTGAATGTTTTCGTCGCTCACTGTCAGGATGTCCGACACGGCTTCGACGAGAAGACCGACGATCTTGGACCCGACCTGCGCCACGATGATCACGTGGCGCGCGTCAGGCGCGATCGGCTTGAGACCGAGCCGGGCCGCGAGATTGATGATCGGCAGCACGACGCCGCGCAGGTTGATGACGCCCATGACATAGGAAGGCGCATGCGGCAGCGGTGTTGCGGGAGTCCAGCCACGGATCTCGCGCACCGACATGATGTTGACGCAGAACTCCTGATCGCCGATGCGAAAGGCAATGAGTTCCCGCCCCCCTTCAACCAAGTTTTTGACCGCATACGACATGGTACTAACCTGCGACAGCTAACGACATTTCCTGTTTCAGCGACTGACCGCGCGAAGCGGCGACGACGGCATCGACGTCGAGAATGAGCGCGACGCGGCCATCCCCGAGGATCGTTGCCGCGGCGATGCCCGGCACGTGGGTGTAATTTGCCTCAAGACTCTTAATAACGACCTGACGCTGACCCTGGATGGCATCGACCATCAGCGCGCGCTGGCCACCGCCCTCGGACTCGACGAGCAGAGCCACGCCGTCAATCGGATTGGCCTGGGTGCTGCGGAAGTTGAGGATGCGGCCGACATCGACCAGCGGGCAGAACGAGTTGCGGATCGAGATCAGGCGCTGGTTGGCGCCGAAGGAATGGATGTTCTGCGCTTCGGGCTGCAGCGTCTCGACGATCGCGGTCAGCGGAACGACGAGCGTCTGGCCGGCCACCGTGACCACCATGCCGTCGAGAACGGCGAGCGTCAGCGGCAGGCTCATGGTGAAGGTCGAGCCCTGACCCGGACGCGAGGCGATCGAGATGCGGCCGCCGAGCGCCTGGATCGAGCGCTTGACCACGTCCATGCCGACGCCGCGACCGGAAATGTCGGAGATCTTGTCGGCCGTGGAGAAGCCCGGCATGAAGATCAGGTTGTCGATTTCCTCGTCCGTCAGGTTGGCGTCAGCAGCGATCAGGTCGTTGTCGATGGCCTTCTGGCGCACGCGTTCGCGGTTGATGCCCGCGCCGTCGTCGACCAGTTCGATGACGATGCGGCCCGAACGGTGCTTCGCGGTCAGCTTGACCGTGCCTTCCGGGTTCTTACCGGCGGCGGCGCGCTTTTCCGGGCTTTCGATACCGTGGTCGACGGCGTTGCGGATCATGTGCGTCAGCGGCTCGGCGAGCTTGTCGATAACCGTCTTGTCGACTTCGGTGTTTTCACCTTCTGTGACCAGACGGATCGACTTGCCGACCATGTCGGCGACTTCGCGAACGATACGCGACATGCGCTGGAAGACCGGCTTCACCGGCTGCGCGCGGATCGCCATGACCGAGTCCTGGATCTCGCGGGTCAGCTGCTGCAGCTCTTCAAGGCCCATGTTGATGGACGAAGTGCCGTTGGTGTCGTTCTCGATGACGCTCTGCGAGAGCATCGCCTGGTTGATGACGAGCTCGCCGACGAGGTTGATCAGGCGATCGACGCGGTCGAGGTCGACGCGGATGGTCTGGCCGGCGGCGGCGCTGTTCTGGGCGGCAGCAGCATTGGCCGCGGCAGCAGGCGCTTCCTTCTTTTCCTGCTTGGCAGCGCTTGCCGCCATCGTCACGACATTGCTTGCGGTTTCGGCAGCCTCGACGGCGGCGGCAACCGTGTTGTCTTCGGTGGCGTCGTCGAGGATCGACAGATCGAAGGGAACGGGCACCATCGGCGGCTCTTCGCCGGCTTCACCGTCCTTGGCATCCTCATGCGGCTTGACCTCGAGCTCGCAGTCCCATTCAGCGAATTCGAAGACGGAACGGATGCCTTCCTCGCCCTTGTCCGTGGTGATCTGGATCTTCCAGAAGAAATAGGCGGCTTCCGGATCCATGCTGTCGAGCGGCGGCAGGCTGTCCATGTCGCACAGGATGCTCATCTCGCCGATGCGCGACAGGTCGCGCAGCAGCAGGGTGGCCTCATTGCCCTTGGCAAAGAGTTCGCGACGCGGCTTGAAGGTGACGTCGAAGGTCTCCTTGGCCGGCGGCGGGGTGCCGAAGTCATCGTCGAAGGAGAACGGGATCGGCTGGAAGCCGCTGTCATCGGTCGGGGCGGGCGCAGCCGGAGCGGCTGCCGCCGCGGGCTTGGCTGCAGCGACCGGGGCGACAGCGCTGGGCTGCGGCAGCTCGCCGTTGGCGAGCGCCTCAAGCTCCTTGACAAGGCCGTGGGAGCGCGAGGGATCAACACTGCCGCCGTCGCGGGAGGCGCTGACCAAGTCGGCGAGCACGTCCGCCGACTTGAGCATCACCTTCATGACTTCCGGACCGGGCTCCAGCTTGTTGGAACGAACGCAATCAAGAGTGGTCTCAAAGACGTGCGCGAAGGCCACCAGGTCATCCAGACCGAAGGCACCGGCACCGCCCTTGATCGAGTGCACGGCACGGAACACGGCGTTGACCGTCTCCGGGTCGCGATCCCCGTCATTCATTTTCAGAAGACCGGATTCCAGTTCGGCGAGCTGCTCCTCGCACTCCTGGAAAAAGATCTCTTTGATTTCGTTCATATCCATAGGAGAAATTCCCGGCTTAGGCGGTTACACGCTCGATGGCATCGATCAGTTTGGTCGGATCAAAAGGCTTGACGATCCAGCCGGTCGCGCCTGCCTGACGAGCGCGGTTCTTCTTTTCCGCGTCGCTTTCCGTCGTCAGTACGAGGATCGGGACAGCGCGATATTTTTCGTTGCGCCGAACGCCCTCGATGAAGCCGAAGCCGTCGAGACGCGGCATGTTGATGTCCGTGACGATGACGTCCGGGTTGCACTCCTCCAGGACTTCGAGGCCCTCGACGCCATCTTCGGCCTGAATGGTCTCGAAGCCTGCGTTGTTGAGGGTGACCAGGAGCATGTTCCGAATGGTTCGGGAATCATCCACGGTAAGCACTTTTTTCTTCATTGCCGGATCTCCTTGGCGAGCAGATGATCTACGTTCACGCCTATCAGTTGAAGTGTCTTGAGGAAGGCATCGGAAGCCTTTTGGTAGGAGAAGGGCTTCTGGTCCGCCTCCCATGCCTTGGCCCCGGCCACTAAAATCTGTGCGCACTGGGTGCCGATACGCTCGACGCCCGATGCGTCGATCGCCAGTCCGTCACCGCGCAGCGACATGAGATTGGCCTTCAGATTCGAGGCCTCGTTCAGGTCGAGCACAGCGGACAGTTTCAAGCTCTTCTGTTCGCCTTTCTTAGCTGCCATCAGTTCTTTCCTTGTCTCCGAGGCCCAGCTGCAAGCGACCGCCCTGACCGGGTTGCGGATGGTTTTCCGCCTTCCCGATGGTCGCAATGCCCGCCCCAATAGATCCTGTGTAGCCGAACTTGGTAAACAATCCCCTCAACCTCCAAGCCCTGCGATGTGGACGGGGTAGGTGAAATCATCATCGAATTCCTCTATCTGCGGCTCGGCCTGCGCGATCGTCAGTGGCGCGGCCCGCGAGGCATTCAGGGATGCGCGGGCGTCGCCGCGCTCGCCAGCCGGCATGCGCGTCTGACGCTCGTAGCGGAAGGCGCGGACGGTGCGGCCGAGTTCGAGGATGACCATGTGGAGATCGTCCGAACCGGCGCTCGACCGGCGGGCCAAATCGGCGCTGTCGGCGATCTCGCCGCCGAGCCCGCCGACCATTCCGGTCAGCGAAGCCAGCTCACCAGCCTGGCTGTCGGTGGCGCGGGCAATGCCGGACACCGTCTCGCTGATGCCGCCGACCTGGACGACGATGTCGCCGATCGCCTGCTGGGTGCGGCCGACAATGTCGACGCCGGCATCGACCTGCGACTTGGTGGTGGCAACCAGCGTCTTGATCTCGCGCGCGGCATCGGCCGAGCGCTGGGCGAGAGCCCTGACTTCCTGGGCGACCACGGCAAAGCCACGGCCGCTTTCGCCGGCGCGAGCCGCCTCGATCCCGGCATTGAGGGCAAGGAGATTGGTCTGGAAGGCAATCTCGTCGATCGAGCCGATGATCTGGCCGATCTGCTCGGCCGAAGCCTCGATATCGGACATGGCGGCGATCGCCTGGCCGGCAACCGTGCCGCTCGCCTCGACGGCCTTTTGGGTGACCGAAACGCGGTCCTCGGCCTCACGGGTCTTGGAGGCGCTGTCGCGGACGCCACCGGCGACCGCTTCGAGCGCGTGCAGGGCGTCGGCCAGGCGGGCGGACTGACTTTCGGCGCGTCCGCTGAGTTCGCCGGCGGCGCTCGCAAAGGCCTGGGTTGTGGTCGATGCGGTCGTAAGCTTTTCGTCCGCCTCGACCGCCATGGCCTGGATCTGTTCGAGTGCCGTGTTGAGCGAGGCGGCGAGCGCGGCATAATGCTCGGGAACATCGGCAGGAACGCGCACCGTCAGATCGCGTTCGGCCAGCGCGCGGAAGACGGGCCCGAAGAGTTCCTCGACCTCAAGGTGGTCGCGCTCGCGCTGTGCCCCGAGATCGCGGTGATGCTTCAGCCGCAGTTCGTTGAAGCGCAGGGATACCGAAATCTCGACGTCGACCATGACGAGGCGGACGATCGCGCCGACGAGATCGCCAATCTCGCGCTGGCGCTTGCGGTTCGAAGGCAGAAGGCCACGGCCGGACAGATCCGCCATCACCGCCTGCAGGAGGTGCTCCATGACGACGGCGTGGCCGGCGATGTGCCAACGGGGATCGAGGCCTATGCGGCTTTCGGTGTCGGCCAGGACCTTGACGCGCTCGGCATAGAGCGCGTCAAAGCGCGCATCCGTCAGCACGTCCCAGTGGGAGGCGAGAAGATCATGCAGCCGGTCGAACTGGCGTTCGCTGGTAAAATTGCGCGAGGCGTCGGGAAAGGTCTGCAGGCGCTGGAAGAGATCGCGGATCCCGGTCTTGAGGTTCGGCTCGAGCAGGTGGCGATAGCGCCTCAGCAGATCGCAATCGGCTTCCTCGAGGCCGGCAAAGCGCAGACGGTCGCGCAGGCTACCCGCCTGTGCGTTTGCCGCCCGATCTGCCGGCGAAACCTGCCCCACTGCCCATCCCCAGATTCGGCCGCCCGACCAAGGCGGCGGCCCGTTAGACTTCGTCCTGACAAGTCGACGGGATGGCGGAGACAAGGCGTGCCAGAAACGGCGCAACTGCCAGATCCGCGCTCACCGAAGATTGTTCGAGGAACCCCTTCAATGAATGCTTGATACCGGACTGAAACCGGTACGGCGGGACGGCGTCATGCCCGACGGTAACCTGCGCGCTGCAGGTCCCACTCCGACGTATGCTTTATTCTCTATGGTTAATTTCTTGCGCGAAGGTTAATAAATCTTCAACGAGCGCCACAAACCCCGGAGCGGCAAGGGAATTTGACGGTCCGGGCGGTTGCATGGCAGGCCGCATGCCCGCCCCGGTCTAGTGTTTCATCGCTCGGCGGGCGCCGCGGCGGAAAAAAGCGGGAAACGGGCCTCGAAGCGGGCGCCGCCGCCCGGCGCATCGGCGACCACAATCGTGCCGCCCTGCGCCTCGACGAGGTTGCGAACGACCGCGAGGCCAAGGCCGGCGCCGCCGGTCTTTCTCGCCCTGGACGCATCGAGGCGCACGAAAGGTTCAAACAGGGTTTCGCGGTCGGCCGGGGCAATGCCAGGCCCCTCATCGTCAACGGTGAGCAAGACCGAGCGGCCATCGACATCGAGGCCGACATGGGCGACGCGGCCATACTTGACGGCATTGCCGACGAGATTGGCGACGATGCGGCGCAGCGCCAGACGGTCGCCGATCATCTGGGCATGCTCGGCCCGCGGAGCGATGGAGAGCGAGCGGCTCTGCACCGGCAGGTCGCTGTTGAGGATCTCGGCCTCGACGATCGGCGCAATGTCGAGCAGTTCCTCGTCGAGGGTGCCGACCCCGGCGCGGCCGGCGAGAAGCGCATTGTCGAGCAGCTGGATCATGTCGCCGATATCGGCGATGGCACGGTCGCGTTCCGCCTCGTCGGGGATCTGCTCGGCACGCAGCCTCAGCCGGGTGGCAAAGGTGCGCACGTCGTGCTGGATGCCACCGATCAGGGCCAGACGGGCGGCGATCATCGAATGCAGCCGTGTCTGCAGGCGGGCGAAGGCCTGGACGAGCGTGCGGGTTTCCGGGGCGCTGAAGCGGACGTCCGGCACCGGTACGGGCGCGGCGGTTGGATCGATCTCGTCGACCGCCGCGGCCAGCCGGCGCAGCGGCCGCAGTTCGCGGTTAAGAACGATGAGCGCAATCAGGGCGAAAACCGAGCCGAGCAGGCCGGCACCGAGCCCGACGGGCAGTCCGAAGGCGGTGACGAGAAAAGGGGTTCGCGTTTCAAGGATCAGGACCTCACCGGCATCGAGCGACACCGCGAATTCTACGGGATTGTTGTCGCCGCCGAAGAGACGGGGCAGTCTTGAGCGTTCGCCATTTCGAGCCAGCATGGTCACGGCCAGCAAATTGTCGCCGAGCGCCTCGCGATAGGGGGCAAAGCGCGGTTCCGACATGACATCGACATCCAGCCCGGCTTGCGAGGCGGCAAGCCCGTCGACCAGCCGCAGGTCGAGAATGGCGGATTTCAGGGCGTCCAGCAGAAGCCGCCGTTCGTCCGGGGCCGCCTGGTGCACCAGACCGACGATCGCCGCGACCTGGCCCGGCGATGGCAGGGCGGCGGCGCTGCGCAGGCCGTTGGTCAGATAAATCGAGGTGAGAAGCAGGACCCAGACCGACAGAAGCGCGGTGCCGACGATCGCGACGAGCCGCGCGGAAAGGCTGAACCGCACCATCAGGGCACCTGCCGGACCACGGCGGTGAGCAGATAGCCGTTGTTGCGCACCGTGGTGATCAGGCCCGAACCGGGGCTCGCCGCGTCGAGTTTTTTGCGCAGGCGGGAGACGAGAATGTCGACAGTGCGATCGAAAGGATCGGACAGCCGGCCGTGGGTCCAGTCAAGGATCTGGTCGCGCGAGAGCACGCGGCGCGGGCGGGTGACGAAGCAGGCCAGCAGATCGAATTCGCTGCTGGTGAGCGGCACCGGGGACCCATCCTCCAGGGTCAGGAGCCGGGCGTCGAGATCGACGACGAAGCGGTCGAAGGCGAAACGCCGGCTGGCCGCCGCGCGCGGCTTCTGGCCGGCACGGCGCAGCAGGGCGCGGATGCGCGCGAGCAGTTCGCGCGTGCCGAACGGCTTAACAAGATAGTCGTCGGCCCCGAGCTCCAGGCCGATCACCCGGTCGGTCTCGTCGCCCTTGGCCGTCAGCATCAGGATCGGGGTATCC
Source organism: Rhizobium sp. (assembly GCA_036722275.1). Lineage (GTDB taxonomy): Bacteria > Pseudomonadota > Alphaproteobacteria > Rhizobiales > Rhizobiaceae > Allorhizobium. Next base: position 8,113 of record DAIMJJ010000037.1, read on the forward strand.
TGATCGGCGCGGATGCGGCGGCAGAGGCTGAGCCCATCTTCGCCCGGCAGCATCAGATCGAGCACGAAGAGATCAACCGGCGTGCGGCGCAGCACGACATCGAGCTCGGCGCCGTCTTCCGCCAGCTCCACGCGATAGCCCTCACGACGCAGGAGATCGGCCACGAGCCGCCGGATATCGGCATCGTCGTCGACAATCAGGATGGTCTGCGGCTGGCTGATCGGATGGCTCGTCATGACCGCGAGAATGCGGGCAAGCCCTCGGCTGATCAAGAGCTTCGAGCGCTCTGCTACAAATTGCAACAGGACGACAGCGCTTCGTTACGAAACGACACCCAAGCGAAAATCAGACCCTACATTTCGTCCCCAGTTTGCTCGTCATCACCTGCCGCACTCAGTCGGCACCCAGGACGAGGATCACACCATGATGAAGCAGATTACCACCGGACTGATCGCCGCGACGCTGACGGTCATGACCGTCTCCGAGGCCAGTGCCTGGAGCCGCAACCGGACCGTCACGACAAACCACGGCACGTCAACGATCACCGGCAGCGGCTCGTGCTCCGGCAACAGCTGCAGCCGCAGCGTCACCCGGACCAGCCCTTACGGTAACACCATGACGCGCAGCGGCTCCGTGACCTGCGATCCGTCCGCCCATTCCTGCCAGAGCTCCAGCACCACCACGGGGCCGAACGGCGGGACCGCCTATCGTGAAGGCGAAGTCCGCTGGTGACCCCCCACCCGCCTTCATGATGCCCGGCGGCGGGTCTTTCTCCACTGCCCCGCCGCCGGGTCCCCACTCTTGCAAGCCCCACCAACTCGGAGGAACCGAACCATGTCGAGACTTCTCTTGCGCCACCTGCCTGCGCTGGCCATGCTGGCCGTGACCCTGGCTGCGATTCTTGCCGCCACCCTCGCCTTCAGCATCACCCCCGCCCAGGCGCAGAGCGAGCCGACCCCGGAAATGCGCGCAAAGGCCTACAAGGTGATCCGCGCCTGCAAGGCCGACATCCAGCAATATTGCAAGGGCATCGAATATGGCGGCGGCCGTGTCGCCCAGTGCCTGCAGCAGAACCAGACCGTGCTCAAGGCAGACTGCCAGGCAGCGCTCAGCGCGGCCATGACGCCCTGACCCTGGGCGGACGGGCCATCCGCCGGACCAGGGAACAAAGGCTTTCGCCGCCCGTTCCTGCCCCAATCAGGGAGATGGCAGAGTGGCGGCGCGAGCAATCTGGAGAGGCGATCTCGTCATTGGCGAACTGTCCTGCCCGGTGGCGCTCTATTCGGCCGTCACCGCGCAGGAGCGCGTCTCGTTCCACATCATCAATCGCGAGACCGGTCACCGGGTGCGGCGGGAGTATTTCGACGCCGATACCGACGAGAGCGTCGACAATGATGCGCTGGTAAAGGGCTATGACACGAGCGAAGGCCAGTCCGTGATCCTCAGCCCCGAAGAGATCCGAGAGGCCGTGCCTGACAGCGACAAGACGCTGGAAATGGCGCGCTTCATTGCCTGTGACGAGGTCGACACCGTCTTTCTCGAGCGGCCCTATTATCTTGCCCCCGGCAATCGGCAGGCGCTTGAAGTCTATGACCTGGTGCGCGAGGCCATGGAAGCCAAGGGCGTTGCCGCGCTGGTTCAGACGGTGCTCTTCCGTCGCGTACGCTCGCTGATGATCCGGCCGCACGGCAAGGGCATGATCGCCACCACACTCAACTTCGACTACGAAGTGCGCCCGGCCAAGGAAACGTTCGGCGGCATTTCCGCCATCAAGATCGAGGGTGAGATGCTCGATCTCGCCCAGCATATCATCAAGACCAAGGCGGGCGAATTCGATCCGGCGGAGTTCGAGGACCGCTACGAGGAGGCCGTGATCGAGCTGGTGAAGGCGAAGATTGCCGGGCGCAAGCCCAAGCGTCTGCCGAGACGCAAGGCTTCCAACGTCACGGATCTCATGGAGGCACTGCGCAAGAGCGCCGGGCTTGACAAAGAGGACGCCTCGAAGCGGAAGGCGCCAGCCGGGCGCGCCAAAGCCGCGAAGACCAAGCGGAAGACATCCTCTCCGCGGCGAAAGGCGGGCTGAGCCATGTCGCTGGACCTCTACAACCGGAAACGAGACTTCAAGGCGACGCCGGAGCCGAAGGGCAAGGCGGTGCGCAGCAAGGGCGACAGCTTCGTCATCCAGAAACACGCCGCCCGCCGGCTGCACTATGATTTTCGCCTTGAGATGGACGGGGTGCTCAAGAGCTGGGCGGTGACGCGCGGCCCGAGCCTTGTTCCAGGCGAGAAGCGCCTGGCCGTGCATGTCGAGGATCATCCGCTCGATTATGGCGGGTTCGAAGGCACGATCCCCAAGGGCCATTATGGCGCCGGCAGCGTCATCATCTGGGATCGCGGGCGCTGGAGCCCGATCGGTGATCCGAAGAAGGGCTATCGCAAGGGCCATCTCGAATTTGAGCTCGAGGGCGAAAAGCTCTCCGGCCGCTGGCATCTGGTTCGCATGGCGGGCAAGGACGGCGAAACCCGCGAGAACTGGCTGCTGATCAAGGGCGAGGACGAGGCCGCGCGGGCGCCGGATGATCCCGATATCCTGGAGGAGCGCCCGGAATCCGCCAAGAGCGGCAAGACGGTCGAGGAGATCGGTTCGGACCCAGCGCAAAAGACCTGGAAGACGCGGAGCAAGAAGTCCGGGAGCGCTTCCACTGCCACTGAAGACAAGGCGACGACCTCGGTGTCCCCCCTCAGGCCGGAGGCCATCAAGGGCGCGGTAGACGGCGCCAAGCCGGATTTTATCGAACCGGCGCTGGCGACCGCCGTCAAGCAGGTGCCGAAGGGCAAGCGCTGGCTGCACGAGATCAAGCTCGACGGCTACCGCATCCAGGTCCACCTTTCGAAAGGCAAGGCGAGGCTCCTCACCCGCACCGGCCTTGACTGGAGCGAACGCTTCGGCACCGAGATCGTTGAGGCGCTTGCGGATCTGCCGGCAAACGAGGCCGTCATTGACGGCGAGATCGTCGTCGAGAACGGTTCCGGCACCAGCGATTTCGCGCTTCTTCAGGCGGATTTGAGCGACGACAGGACCGACCGCTTTTCCTTCTTCGCATTCGACCTTCTCCATCTGGACGGGTTCGATCTGCGGGCAGCGGGATTGCGAGACCGCAAGGCCCTCCTGGAGGGGCTGATGGCGGGAGCCGACGGGCGGCTGAAATTCAGCGAGCATTTCGACGAGAGCGGTGATCTCGTGCTGCGGCATGCCTGTCGCCTGAGCCTTGAGGGGATCGTCTCGAAGGTGGCGGATGCGCCCTATCGTTCCGGTCGCGGCCGCGACTGGGTGAAGTCGAAATGCTCCGCCCGACAGGAGGTGGTGATCGGCGGCTACGTGCCGTCCTCGGTCACCGCCGACGCGATTGGCTCCCTTGTCATGGGCACCCATGACAAGGGACGCCTCGTGCATATCGGTCGGGTCGGCACCGGCTATACCGAAGATGTCGCGCGCCGGCTGATGGCGCGGCTGGAGCCGCTACGGCAGGACAAGAGCCCGTTTACCGACAAGCTGACCGGCATCCAGAAAAAGGATGCCGTCTTCGTGCGTCCCGAACTGGTAGCAGAGATCGAGTTTCGCGGCTGGACGGCGGATGCGCATCTGAGGCACGCTTCCTTTCGCGGGCTGCGCGAAGACAAGGCGGCCAAGGGCGTGGTGCGGGAGAGCGAGATGGAGACCACGACGCCGGAACCCAAGCGGATCGTCAATCTTACCCATCCCGATCGGATCTACTGGCCCGACGCCGGCGTGACCAAGGCGGGCCTTGCCGACTATTTCATCGAAGTCTGGCCGCGCATGGCGCCTTTCGTCTTCAATCGGCCGCTGGCTCTGCTGCGCTGCCCGGAGGGCGTTGGTGGCAGCTGTTTCTTCCAGAAACATGCCTGGCGCGGCATGCGCAAGGACATCCTGACCGCGCCCGATCCGGCCGAACCGGAGGACGAACCCAATGTCGTCATTCGCGATCTGGAGGGCCTGATCGGCCTGGTGCAGGGCGGCGTGCTGGAGATCCACCCCTGGGGCGCGACGCTGGATGCACTGGAGAAACCGGACATGGTGAATATCGACCTCGATCCCGGCCCGGGCGTCTCCTGGGAGCGGGTGATCGAGGCGGCCCTGGAGGTGCGGACGCGTTTCGAAGCCATGGGACTGACCGGGTTCGTGAAGACGTCGGGCGGCAAGGGCCTGCATGTGGTTGCGCCGCTGAAGCCGAAGACGCAATGGCCGGAGGCCAAGGCGGCGATGAAGGCGTTGGCGGATGCCATGGCGAAGGACAGTCCGTCCGACTATGTCGCCACGGTTTCCAAGGCCAAACGCAAGGGCAAGATCCTGATCGATTATCTGCGCAATGGCCGCGGGGCGACCGCGGTCGCGCCCTACTCTCCCCGCGCCCGCGCCGGCGCGCCCGTCTCGATGCCGCTGTCATGGGACGAGCTTGGCCCTGCCATCGGGCCGCAGCATTTTACCATCAACAACGCGATCGCACGCCTTTCCGGCCCCGGTCAGGATCCATGGGCAGACTTTCGCAAGGCTGAGGCCGTACTGCCGCCCGTCGCGGACAGGAAGGGACGCCGGTCCCGCTAGCGGCTCTTGCCCGTCGGCTTCTTTTCGGCCGCAAGGCTCTTTCGCAAGGCGGTCATGATGTCGATCACGTTGTCGCGGCGCGGCGGCTCCGACTTCCTGCGGGCGGCAGGCTTCGCCGACTTCTTGCGCGCCTTGATGATCGCGTGCAGGCGATCCTCAACGGGGTCTTCGACGAGGCTCGGTTTCCACGCTTCGATCCGTTCACCGATGAGCTTCTTCATCATCGTCAAGGCACGCGTCGAGGGCGCTTCGCTTCCGGCCTCTCCGAAAAACTCATCGCCGCCGCGGACTTCGTCACCGTAGCGCAGGGTCCAGGCGAGCATGCCGCGATCGCGCGGCAGGAGCAGCACGGCGTGTTCGCGGCGATAGAGCACGACGCGGGCGATGCCGGCCGTCCTGCTCTTGGCCATGGCCTCGCGAATGACGGCAAAGGCCTCCTCGCTCACCTTGTCGGCGGGCGCCAGATAGTGGGGGGAATCGTACCAGATCCAGTCGATCGAGGAGGCAGGCACGAAGCGCTCGATGTCGATCGTGCGTGTGCTCTCAAGCGCGACCTCGTCAAGCTCCTCGTCTTCGAAGAGGACATAGTCGTCCTCCCCACGCGGATAGCCGCGCATCTGGTCTTCATCCTCGACCGGATCGCCCGTCACGGCATCGACATAGCGGCTGACCACACGGTTGCCGGTGCGGCTGTTGATGTTGTGAAAGCGGAGCTTGGCGCTCTCCGTGACGGCCGGTGTCATCGACACGCGACACGTCACCAGCGACAGTTTGAGATAGCCCTTCCAGAACACGCGCTGTGCCATGCTCATCCTTTCCTGGTCGCCCGTATTGCCCAGATTTTCGGCAGATGTTGCGGTCAACGCGGTGAAGGCCGCACGGTTCCTCGGATCAGCCAAATTCATCGGTTGCGGCCGGAACCGATTGCCAGCGCAGCGCGTTCGTCAGATGGCGATTAGGGAGACCCGACCATGGCAGAATTTGACACCGATTGGATCGCGAAACGCGCCTATGCGCTGTGGGAAGAGGAAGGCCGCCCCGACGGGCGCCATGATGTCCACTGGCAGCAAGCAGCCGAAGCATTCCGGAGCCTGCAGGAAAGCGCAGACATCACCACCGCCAATGCCCAGCGACGGATCCGCAGGGCGCAGCCGCTCGCAACCGAGAGGGAAGAGACATCGAAGGCCGCAGCTCCAGGCCCGGACGGGACGCGTGGGAAGACGACCTCCTCTCGCAGCCGGCGCAAGGAGTGATGCCGATGGCGAGCATGAACATTGCCTCGACCATTCCCGGCTCTCATCTTTTCCAGCGCCTGCGGGAGACAATCCTCCCGGTCGCGGCCGATCCTGTCCCGGCAGCGTCGGAGCGCCCCCGGCTCAACGTGCTGGCCGTCGCCTCCGAGATCTACCCGCTGGTCAAGACCGGCGGGCTTGCTGACGTCACCGGGGCGCTGCCCAAGGCGCTTGCCGCTTTCCGCATTGATACCCACAGCCTCGTCCCTGGCTATCCCTCCCTCCTGGCGCTTGCCCGGCAGGCGCCTCCGCTGATGGAGTTCGACAATCTCCTTGGCGAACGCGCGACACTTCGCCATGTCGCCATCGGCGGATTGAGCCTCTTCGTTCTCGATGCGCCCCAGCTTTATGATCGCCAGGGCGGGCCTTATGTCGACGCCCAGGGCGTGGACCACCCCGACAACTGGAAGCGCTTTGCGGTCCTGTCGCTCGCAGCGGCCGAAATTGCCGCCGGGGCGCTGCCCGGATGGCAGCCGGATCTCGTTCATACCCATGACTGGCAGTCGGCGCTGACCTCGGTCTACATGCGTGCCATGAACTGCGCCGTTCCGGTCGTCCTCACGATCCACAATCTCGCCTTCCAGGGGCAATTCTCAGCCGGATTGCTTGGCGCCATCGGCCTGCCGCCGAGCGCCTACAGCATGGACTGCATGGAGTATTACGGCGACATCAGCTACCTCAAGGGCGGTCTGATGACGGCCGATCACATCACAGTCGTGAGCCCAACCTATGCGCGGGAAATCCTGACCCCGACCTTCGGCATGGGCATGCAGGGGGTTCTGCGCAGTCGCATGGACCGGTTGCAGGGCATCGTCAACGGGATCGACCAGGAGGTCTGGGACCCGTCGTCGGATCCTTACCTGCCCGTGCCCTATGATGCCCGTTCCCTGCGCAACAAGAAGAAGAACATGCCGGCCCTGCTCGAGCGCTTTGGTCTGGAGCCGGGCAAAGGGCCGCTCTTCTCCGCGGTCAGCCGCATCACCTGGCAGAAGGGGATGGACATGCTGGCCGAGGTTGCCGACGAGATCTTCCACGGGGACGGGCGGCTCATCGTCCATGGTCAAGGTGACGCCGAGATCGTGGCGGCACTGCGCCGCACGGCGGAACGCCATCCGGGACGCATGGCGGTGGCCGTGGGCTATGACGAGCCCACCGCCCATCTGATCCATGGCGGGTCCGACGCCATCATCCAGCCCTCGCGCTTCGAGCCTTGTGGACTGACACAGCTCTACGCGCTGCGCTATGGCTGCGTGCCGGTGGTCTCCCGCACCGGGGGGCTGTCCGAGACCATCATCGATGCCAATGACGCCGCCCTTTCGGCGCGTGTCGCGACCGGCTTCCAGTTTCATCCGGTGACCGCGGACGGCCTGCGTCACGCGATCCGTCGCGCCTGCAACGCCCATCGGCATCCGAAGCATTGGTCGCGCCTTCAGTTGCGTGCCATGCGGGCCGATTACTCGTGGGATCGCAGCGCCGGCGCCTATGCCGCCTTGTACGAGCGCCTCGCCGCGACGCCGACCGGCGCCATTCAATAATGCAGCAA
>DAIMJJ010000037.1:15671-24282 GCA_036722275.1 Rhizobium sp.
GTCGGATCGCGATCGGTCTTGGTGGGCGGCGTGGCCTCGTTCTGCGACGGGGTCGCATCCCGCTGCTCGGTCGTTTGATCCTCGCCGCAGGCCGCAAGGCCGAAGCCAAGCAGGACAAGGATGGCCAATTTCCTCATCGCCACATCTCCTTTGAGGGGTGTTCAGTGCTTGCAGCTTCGCGAAGGGCGATGCTGCGCTCGAGGGCGGCCAGGTCTTCGCCCGCGGCCGGAACCGGATCGCCGGCAATGGCCTCCAGCACTTCGGGCTTGAGCGCGCCGTTGCGGATCGCCCAGCGCAGGGTCTCCCGCGTCTGCCGCTCGGCTTCGAGCTGGGCGTAGAGCGCAATGATTAGCCGATCGCGGGGATCGGGGTGACGCCGCCAGCGCGGCGGCCGAACAGTCTCTGTCACGGAACAACCTCCTCAATCGGAAAAGCTTCAAGAAACGCGACTATCCGGGAAACTTTTCCGCCGCTGCATTGTTCCCTTGAGGACCGCAGTGGGCCGAAAGAACAGGGAGCGCAGCATGACAGATCTTCCGAGACAGGAAATCGAAGGCAAACTCAACGCCCACCGGGAGATCCTCGTATCCCTGGTGGCAGCGGCCATGGCGGGACAGGGAGCGCTGCGACAGGTGGTGGACGCGCTCGAGCAGGAGGTAAACCTGCGCGACGGCGCCGAGGATCCGGGCCTCACGCCCTCGGCGGGCTATGCATCCGGCGCCGAGAGGTCGGAGGAAATCCGCGCCATCCTTGATGCCGCGCGGCAGCGTGCAAGCGCCAATGCGCGCATCGTCGGCTGAACCGCGACATGCCTCGCCTCACCTATTCGCGGCCGGAGCGGTCGGCGGGATCGTAGTTCACGTCCCAGTCCTTCGGTGGGTTCTTCTTGCCGGGCGGCCACTTGTTGACGGTGGCATCGTCCGAACCGGTGATGACCGTCGGCTTGGCGCTGGCCACGCCGTCGCTGTCGCCCCCGTGCTGGGTCCCGACGAATTGCGGCTCGGCATCCTTGCGGATGTCGCCGGCGGCATCATAGGTGTAGGATCTGCTGGGCATTGTCTTCTCGCATCTGCCTGGTTGTTGAACGAAAGCACCGTTGGATGGCGCTTGAGGTTCAACCCATGAGCAAGAGCAAAGGTTCCGCAGCATCGGCCGGCGCTTGTGGCGCGGTTCAGCCGTTTTCCCCATGGGCGAGCGGGTTTTCGATGGCCGACAGCGGCGCGGTGAGCGACCAGCGAAGACCGGTGTCGTCGAAGTCGATGACGACCTTGCCGCCGAAAGCCGCTGCGGCATGCCGCTCGATCACGGTCGTGCCGAAGCCCTGCCGCGTGGGCTTGACTACCGCCGGACCGTCGGTCTCGGTCCAGCGCAGGACGAGCTGGCGCTCCGCATCCGGAGCGTCGAGGATTTCCCATTCGACGAGAACCCGGCCCTCCGGCACGGAGAGGGCGCCGTACTTCACCGAATTCGTGCCGAGCTCGTAGAAAACCATGCCGAGGTTCTGAACCGCATTGGCATTGGCCAGCAGATCCACGCCGCGCGTTTCGATGCGCCCCATGGAGCCGGCGACCGCCGAGAGCTGCAATTCGATGACGGTCGACAGCGGGATGCCGCCCCATTGCTGCCGAGCGAGCGCCTCGATGGAATGGGCAAGTCCCGCCAGCCGGCCGCCGACCGCGCGCTGCAATTCGTCGACGCTGTCGGTGCCGCGCCCAAGCTGGCGGAGCATGGCCTGCACCAGCGAAAGAATGTTTTTCGTGCGATGGACCAGCTCCTGCAGGATGAAATGTACCCGCTCCTCGGCCTCGGCCCGATCGAAGGAGGCATTGGAGAGGGCAATTGCGACCTGGTTGGCCTCGGTGACCTTGGTCATCTCCGGCGACACGATCTCTCCACGGCCGATGCGCTCGGCCATGGCGGCGATCTGGCGGATGGACCGGCGCAGCTGATGCGCCGCCACAAGCACGATGCCGAGACTGACGGCCAGCAGCGTTACGCTGCCGTAGAGCAGGCTCTTCCAGGTGCTGGCCAGCGAGGCCTGCGCCGTGGCGACGGGGCCCCAGACGGCAATGCGCCAGGGCCATTCCGCCACGCGCGAAAAGCCGAACATGATTTCATCTGTGTCGATCGTGGCGGCAACTGCCCCGCCCGGGCCGCCGAACAGACCGGCAAGCATCGGCGGAAAACTGTCGCCGGAGGAAATGCTGCCCGGTCCGCTCGACACGATAACCTTGTCATTGGCGTCAATGACGGCCGCCGACCACTGGGGAGGGAGAATGTCCGTCGTCGCCATGGCAGCCAGATCGTCGGCATTCTGGGTCAGCACCAGCGCCGCGCCGGCCGTCTCCCGCAGCTGCGGGGACAGCGGCATGATGACATTGAAGACGAATTGCCGGCTTGTCGATCCGAAGAAGACGCCGGAGGCCTCGATCTCGCCGGACTTCAGCGCCGCCTGCAGGGTCTCGTAATTCGACATCGGCTTCAGCGGTGAACCGAAGGGGACACGGGTGTTGAGCATCTGCTGGCCTTCTGCATCGACCAGCAAAACATAGAGGGACCCCGCGCCGAGGCTGGAGGCGGTTCGCTGGTGGAAGGCGGCGAGATCGCCGGCCCTCAGCTCGGCCGCGCCGGACAGTAGCCGCAACGTGGTCGACATGTCCTCGAGCTTGCGTTCGAAGTTGCGACTGATGGTCTGGGCATCCTGTGCGGCCTCGCGGCGGAGATTTTCCAGCTCGGTCCGTTCCAGCTCGGACAGCAGAAAGATGACGAAGGCAAGCAGGGGTAACGTTGCGAGGATCGCCATCGCAACGAGATAAGTACCGATCGAGGCCGTGGGGAAGAGGCGAGAAAGCCTACCCATGCCTGAGCCGCATTCTTGCCGGGCTGTGTGATGCGTGCCAAACCCTGCCGCCTGCCATCATCCGCACTCCCTGTCGAAACACAAATCGATTCCAGTCATATAGAAGGCTCTCCCGCCTGCCAACCACGGCACAAGAAGGCGCTCCGGTCTTACCGCATGCCGCATCCGGGTAGACCGAGAGATGTCAGAATCCGTATCCGTCCGAGCGAACCAACGGCCGTGTCGTGCGTTATCGCGGATGCACCGCAAGTGGAGGGAACAATGGTCTTCAAGCCGCAACGTTTTCACGACGAGAAACCCGTGGTCGAACTGGAGCATGCAAACCGGGAGATTCTGGAGGCCGAAGTGGCCCGCCAGCTGGCCATTTCGCAGGGACTGGACGCAACGCGCATTGCGGTCACGGCCTCCGGTTCGACGATCTTCCTTTCCGGCACGCTGTCCGACCAGAGCGAAATCGACCGCGCCATCGAGGTCGTGCTGGCGGTTCCGGGGGTGGAGAAGATCACCCACGACCTGAAGACCGCATGAAGCCACCAGAGCCCCGACCAGTCGGGGCTCCAGCGGGACAAGTTTCCTCGAAAAGTCTGCGGAGCGAATCTATCGGACCTCCGGCGCGGGGCCCGTCGAACGCGCAACCTGATAGGCAGGCGTTATGCCGATCGTCCTCATCCGGCCGTTGAGCCCCTGCTCGCGCAGCACCATGACCCGCCGCTTGCCGACGGTCAGCATGTGTCGCTGCGCCGCCTCCAGCGCCAGACGGTGGCTGGGATAGGCGGCAGACTGGCCGCCGTCGGAGACAAAGACCCACCCGTTCGGATGTGGTACCACATCGCAATAGACTTCAGTCATGACGAACTCCTCCTGACCCCGCTAAACGCGCAACGAGGCTGAAGGTTCCTCACGGACGAACCGTTTCGAGCGAAAAATTTCGGAGGACGCGTTTGTCGCACCCACCGTGCAGAGCCGAACACCCGGATGGGGCATCAGTCGTGATCACGGCATGCTGATCTCCAGCCGCCGATCCCTGCTCCCGAACAGCTGCCGGTCAGCGCTCCTGCGCCGAACCGAGGAAACTCTGCGGCGGTCTGCCGAACTGCTGGCGAAACGCCGAGACGAAGGCACTGGCGCCGCTGTAGCCCAGCGCATGCGCGATCTGGGTGCTGCTCTGACCGTCGTTCAGCCGTTCGATGGCGGACAGGAGCTTGGCCCGGATCCGCCATTGCCGCGGAGTAAGACCGGTTTCGCGGAGGAACAGCCTCTCGAGGTTGCGCGGACTTGCACCCGCCAGCTGCGCCAGTTCGGAAAAAGGCCGCCCGTCCTCGGGATGAAGGCCGAGATGGCGGGTCAGGCGCACGACCCGCGGGTCGCGTCCGCCGGGCAGGCTGAGCGGCGCCTCCGGCAGAGTTGCGATTTCATCGAGGGCGACCGCACAGAGCCTTTGCAGCCTTTCATCGAAGGGGGCCGCCAGATCGCTGTCGCACAGCCTGACGATCAGTTCGCGCATCAGGGGCGTGAGGGTCAGCACGCGGCATCCCGTCTGTGCCAGCCCAGGACGGACGTCGACGGCCGATGGATCGATGTAGAGATTGCGGAAATGCGCCTCCGTCTCCGTTATCACGTCGTGCAGCAGATTGCCGGGAATCCACACGGCGTGACTCGGCGGCACGATCCAGACATTTTCACCACTGGTGACCCTGCACACGCCGTCCGAAGCCCAGATCAGCTGGCTGCGCGGATGGTGATGCGGATCAACCGAGCTGCGCGCCTTCATCCGGCGGTGATGGGCAAGGACAGGCCTGTCCGCATCCAGCACGAACGCGGTCGAACTCGGAGCAAAGTTTGGCGCTTCAGAGACATCACTTGTCATGATTTCGATCTAACGAATATCGCCGCTCTTGGCTAGGATGAATTGAACATCCCCAACGAGACCTCTGCTCATGCCGAAATCCCTGTCCGCCTCCCAACTGCTTGTCGCCCTCGTCCTCTTGGCCGCGCTCTTTCTCGCAGCCTTTCCGCCGCCGGGCCTCGAACGGAACCAGGCAGCCATCCTCGGCATCGTCCTCCTGACGCTGTCGCTGTGGGCAACGCAGATCCTGGCCAACTACCTGCCCACGATCATCTTCTTTGCCGCCATGCTGGTCTTCGGCCTTGCGCCGCCCGATCTCGTCTTTTCCGGTTTCGCCTCGGCCGCGGTATGGTTGGTGGTGTCCGGCTTCGTCATCGGCAGCGCCATCAAGCTTTCCGGTCTCGGTGACCGCCTGGCAAACGTGGTCGCGCCGGGGCTCACCACCAGCTATCCCCGCCTGATCGGCGGTCTCTTCCTGCTGGCCATGATGCTCGGCTTTCTCATGCCGTCCTCCGTCGGCCGAGCTGTCGCATTGATGCCGGTGGGCCTTGCGCTCGCGGATCGCTGCGGCTTCGCGCCTGGCTCGAACGGACGCATCGGCATCGCGGTGGTGCTCGCGATCGGATGCAACATGCCAAGCTTCGCGATCCTGCCGTCGAACATACCGAACATGGTCCTGGCCGGCGCCGCCGAAACCATTCACGGCCTGCGCTTCGGCTATCTGGACTACCTCCTGCTGCACTATCCGATCCTCGGGATCGTCAAGGGGCTGATCACCGTCGCGCTGGTGCTCAAGCTGTTTCCGGCCACAATCGCCCCAGCCGCACGTCAGGACGGCGAAAGCGGCCTTGGGGAAATCAAGCCCGCGGCGCGCAAACACGAACGTTCCGTGGCCGCGATCCTGCTGCTGACGCTCGCTTTCTGGGCGACGGACAGCCTGCATGGCGTCAACCCCGCATGGATCGGACTGACCGCCGCCGCCGTCCTTCTGCTCCCGCGCATCGGGATCGTGGACCCTCAGACATTCAAGGCCTCGGCCGACTTCGGGACCGTGCTCTTCGTCGCCGGGGCGCTGGCGCTCGGGGCGGCGATCAATGCCAGCGGACTGGGGCTTCTGGCGGGCCAGTGGCTGGGAGTGCTACTGCCCCTGCAGCCGGGGTACGACTTCCTGAACTTCCTGTCGCTGTCGGCCATGTCGATTGCCACGAGCCTCTTCGCCACCGTGCCCACCGTACCGGCGGTCCTGACACCGCTCGCGCAGAACATGGCCGAGGCCAGCGGCCTCTCCCTCAACACCGTCTTGATGACGCAGGTGGTCGGCTTCTCCACCATCTTCTTTCCCTATCAGGTGGCGCCGCTGGTGGTGGCGATGCAGCTGTCGGGCGAGAAGCTGCGCCATGTGGTGCGGATCACGATCCCGCTTGCCCTGATCACGATCGTCGCGCTCATTCCGCTCGACTATCTCTGGTGGGCCGCACTCGGCTGGTTCTAGGCGACCAGCTCAAACGGCGGCGCCCGGGGCCGCCCGTGCCAGCTCGGCCTTCAGGAACGTCCCCAGTTCGCGAATGGCCGAGGCGCGCGGAGACTGGGCGCGCCAGCAAAGGCCGATCTGCCGCGCCTGGGTCTGCCCGGCGATCGGCACGACCACGCTGGAATGGGCTTCATGCAGGCCGGCCTCGACGGCGATGGTCGGCAGCAAGGTGGCGCCCTGCCCCTCGCCGACCATTGCCACAAGCGTGTGCAGGCTGGTTGCCGAAAAATTGCTGCGCTTGCCCGTTGCCGCAGCGCTGAGCAGCGGGATCGCATGGGCATGAAGGCAATGATCCTTTTCGAGCAGCAGCAGATCCAGTCCCGGCAGGTCCTCCATCCGCACGGCCTTTGCCGAGGCGAGCGGATGATCGGCGTGGCAGACGAAGTGATAGACGTCCTCCAACAGGACCATGGTTTCGAGGCCGGAGACGGCATGGGGGAAGGCCATGAGCACGGCATCCAGACGCCCTGCCCGCAAGCGCTCCAGAAGCGGCACGGTCTTGTCTTCGCGCCAACCGAGCTCGAGCTCCGGATACCGTTCCCGCAGTGCCGGCATCAGCCGCGGCAAAAGAAAGGGCGCGACCGTCGCAATGACACCGATCTCCAGCCGTCCGGCCAGCCTCTCCGCCTGGCCCGCCCCGAGGCTAACGAGCTCATCGCTGAGATGCAGCAGCGCGCGCGCCTTGTCGCAGACCAGAAGACCGAGCGGGGTCAGCATGACCCGGCGCTTGGTGCGCTCGGCAAGCTGACCGCCGATCAGGAGTTCCAGTTCGCGGATCCCGGCGCTCAAGGTCGATTGCGTGACGGAACAGGCATCCGCCGCCCGGCTGAAATTGAGGTGTTCGGCCAGTGCCAGAAGATATCGTAGGTGCCTGAGGTTGGGGACCGGTTTCATGCGATCGTTTTCTCCGATGAGACTGGTTGGTTTTATTCGTTTCCGCGACACATATGTATAAATATATATATTGGTGGCCAAGACAGGAACGACACACGTTCGAATGCGAACCAAAGGAAGGATCCTCCCATGAGCTGCTCCGACACGACCCCCGCCCTCTCGACCCCGGCTGTTCCGGCAACTGCCGCATCGGCACCGGTTGCCGCGGCTGCAACCGCAGCCCCTGCCCCGGCATTTGCCATGCCGCGCATCAACGAGCCGGCACCCGCCTTCTCCGCCAAGACGACCCACGGCGACCGCAGCCTCGCCGACTACAAGGGCAAATGGCTGGTGCTCTTCTCCCATCCGGCCGACTTCACGCCCGTCTGCACCACCGAGTTCATCGGCTTTGCCAAGGCTTCGGACGAGTTCAAGGCGATGAATTGCGAACTGCTCGGCCTGTCGATCGACAGCATCTACTCGCACCTCGCCTGGGTGCAGAACATCAAGGAGAAGTTCGGCGTCGAGATCACCTTCCCGATCATCGAAGACCTCTCGATGCGGGTCGCGACCGCCTACGGCATGATCCATCCGGGCGCATCCGACACGTCGGCCGTGCGGGCCACCTTCATCATCGATGACAAGGGCATCCTGCGCGCGATGATCTACTATCCGATGACCAACGGGCGCAGCGTTCCGGAAGTGCTTCGCCTGGTCAAAGCCCTGCAGACCAGCCTCACGCACGGCGTCGCCACCCCGGAAGCCTGGCAGCCGGGCGACAAGGTCCTGGTCGGTTCGCCGAAGACCGTGGCGGAAGTGGAAAAGCGGCTCGCCGAGGGGCTTGAGACCACCGACTGGTACTTCACCGTCAAGGACCTCGCCTGACCGCATCGAAAGCCCCGACGCCCGTGCCGGCGTCGGGGCCCCGATCGTCCTGCGCATTGCCTGCGGTGCGAAGGAACCGGATGCAACAGGCCGGATTGAGCAAATTGAGAACTCCGCAATTGAGGAAGGACCCAGAATGACTGCAAAGCCCGAGGTAAAAGGCTTCTTCGACAAGCGCACCTTCAGCGTCCAATACATCGTCAGCGACCCCGCGACGAAGACATGTGCCATCATCGACCCGGTCCTCGATTATGACGAGAAATCGGGGGCCACGGCGACGGACAATGCGGATGCGCTGCTCGCGTATGTCGCGGAGAAGGGGCTGACGGTGGAATGGATCCTCGACACCCATCCGCATGCCGACCATTTCTCCGCGGCCCATTACCTCAAGGGCAAGACGGGTGCGCCGACAGCGATCGGCAAGCATGTGATCGATGTCCAGGAACTCTGGAAGGGCATATACAACTGGCCCGATTTCCCCGCCGACGGGTCGCAATGGGACCGGCTGTTCGAAGCCGGCGACAGCTTCTCGATCGGTGAACTACAGGGACGCGTCCTCTTCTCGCCCGGCCACACGCTGGCTTCGATCACCTATGTGATCGGCGACGCAGCCTTC
>DAIMJJ010000038.1:0-22582 GCA_036722275.1 Rhizobium sp.
TCGCCTATCATGAATATAATGCCAACGAGGCGGGACCGAAGCTGATCGCCGCGCTTGAGGCCGGCAAGTCCGTGGCGCTGGTGTCGGACGCCGGAACGCCGCTGGTTTCCGACCCCGGCTATCGCCTCGGGCAGATGGCGATCGAGGCGGGCTTGCGTGTTGTGCCCATTCCCGGTGCCTCGGCGCCGCTGGCGGCCCTGGTCGGCTCCGGCCTGCCCAACGACGCCTTTCTCTTTGCCGGCTTCCTGCCGGTAAAGGACAAGGCGCGGCGGGAGCGGCTGGCAGAGCTCAGCGATGCCCCGGCGACGCTCATCTTTTTCGAAAGCCCGCACCGCATCGGCGATACGCTTGCCGCCGCCGCCGATGAACTGGGGTCGGAGCGCCAAGCCGCGGTGTGCCGGGAACTCACCAAGACCTTCGAGGAATTTCGCCGCGGGCCGCTGGGCGCGCTGGCCGCCAACTATGCCGACCGGACCGTGAAGGGCGAGGTCGTGCTCGTGGTCGGGCCGCCGCTCGAAAAGCCGGCACCGGAGGCGGGCGAGATCGACGCCATCCTTACCCGGCTCGCCGCGGATCTTCCTACCGCCAAGGCGGCGACCGAGGCCGCGAAGCGCACCGGCCTGCCGCGGAAGGATCTCTACCAGCGCCTTCTCGCGCTGAAAGGCGAGGGATGAGCCGGCTCGCCCCGCCCGAAAAGCGAAAGCGCGCCGAACGTCGGGGACGATGGTCGGAATGGGTGGCGGCGATCTTTCTGATGCTGAAGGGCTATCGCATTCTTCGCCTGCGTTATCGGGTGCGCGCGGGCGAGGTCGACATCATCGCGCGCCGGGGCGACGTGGTCGCCTTCGTCGAGGTCAAGGCGCGTCGTAACCTCATGAGCGCCATCGATGCCGTCAGCTTTGCCAGCCAGAGCCGCATCCGCGCCGCCGGCGATCACTGGCTTGCCCGCCAGCCGGATGCCGCGCGGCTGTCCTTGCGATACGATATCGTCGCGGTTTTGCCCTGGACCTGGCCCCGGCACATCGAGGGTGCGTTCTAGTTTCGTTTGGCTTTCGATTGGTCTTCGTTGTAATCGAAATGACACAAAACATTCAATTCCGCGTCACATATCGCGACTAATGCACTCCTCACCCCAATTCTGGCGGAGAGGATTTTTCCATGTTCAAGAAGCTTTCTTTGGCCGCTCTGGCCCTGTCCATGACGGCATCGACGTCGCTGGCTGCCACCAACATCACCTGGTGGCACGGCATGGGCGGTCGCAATGGCGAAGTCATCAACGAAGTTGCTCAGAAGTTCAACGCCGCCCAGGGCGAATGCGTCCTGACGCCGGTCTCGAAGGGCACCTATGAAGAGGCGCTCTCCGCCGGCATCGCCGCCTTCCGTTCGGGCGAACAGCCGAACATCCTGCAGGTCTTCGACGCCGGCGCCGCCACCATCATCAACGCCAAGGGTGCCGTCGTTCCGGCCGAAGACCTGATCAAGGACGCCGGCTTCGAGTTCAACCGTGACGACTTCATCGAAGGCGTGCGCTATTTCTACGCCGATAGCGAAGGCAAGTTCGTCGGCATGCCGTTCAACTCCTCGGCCCCGATCATGTACGTCAACACCGACGCGCTGAAGAAGGCCGGCGTCGAAGCGCCGAAGACTTGGGAAGAGTTCGAAGCCATCGCGCCGAAGCTCAAGGAAGCCGGCTACATCCCGCTCGTCCAGTCGCAGCTGACCTGGCAGTTCACCGAGAACTTCTTCTCGCGCCATAACCTGCAGTTCGCCTCGAACAATAACGGCTATGACAGCGTCGTCGACACGACGATCAACGTCACCGACCCGAACCACGTCATGATGTATGAAAAGCTGAAGGCTTGGTATGATCAGGGCCTGTTCGGCTACTACGGCGCCGGCTGGAACGACAACCAGAAGCCCTTCGAAGAAGGCAAGGTTGCGCTCTGGATTGGTTCGTCGGGCTCCTTCGGCGGCCTGCAGAAGACCGCCACCATGCCCTTCTCGGCGACCTTCCTGCCGTTCTGGAAGTCGGTCAATCCGGAAGGCGTCCACACCTTCATCGGTGGCGCCGCCCTGTTTGCCATGTCGGGCAAGCCGGAAGCCGAAAACAAGTGCACGGCGTCCTTCTTCCACTTCCTGACCTCGCCGGAGATCCAGAAGTTCTACCACCAGGCAACCGGCTATGTGGCCATCACCAAGGCTGCCTATGAACTGGCCAAGTCGGAAGGCTTCTACAACGAGAAGCCGGCTGCCGAAGTCGGCATCCAGCAGCTGTCGCTGCCGGGCGGCGAGTGGGACAAGGGCTACCGCATGGGCTTCTACCCGCAGATCCGTTCGGTAATGGAACGCGAATACAACCGCATCTTCGCCGGCGAGACCACGCCGAAGGAAGCCATGGAAACCATCAAGAAGGAAGCCGACGAGCTGCTCGCCCGCTTCGCCAAGACGGCCGGCTGATCTTTTTCTTCCGATGCATTGAGTTCCCGGGAGCCTCAAGCTCCCGGGATTTTCCGTGAAGGCACCCCCAATGAAGCGCGTCCAGTTTTCCTCGCGATATCTCCCCTATCTGCTGCTTCTGCCGCAGTTCGTGATCATATCGATCTTCTTCTACTGGCCGTCCGCCCAGGCGATCCACTCGTCCTTCTTCATCGAGGATCCCTTCGGCTTCGGTTCGGCCTTCGTCGGCCTCGACAACTACACCGATGCGCTGAAGGCACCGGAATATCAGAAGATTGCGCGCTTCACCGTCGCCTACAGCCTGATCGTCACGTTCCTGACGCTCTCGATCGGCTTGCTGCTCGCCTTGAAGGCGGATGCCGTGATCCGCGGACAGTCGGCCTACAAGACGCTGCTGATCGTCGTCTATGCCATCGCCCCGCCGGTTGCCGGCCTGATCGGCATGATGTTCTTCGATCAGCATATCGGTCCCTTCGTCCGCTTCGTTTCGCTGTTCGGCTGGGACATGAAGGTCGGCATCAACTACTTCGACACCGCCTTTGCGATGGTCGCGGTCGCGGTGTGGAACCAGATCCCGTACAATTTCATCTTCTTCCTTTCGGGCCTCCAGGGCATTCCCGCCTCGATCCGCGAGGCGGCCGCGATCGACTGCAAGTCGGGCACGCGGCGCTTCTGGACGGTGATCCTGCCGCTTCTGGCGCCGACTGCCTTCTTCCTGCTGATCATCAATATGACCTATTCGCTGTTCGACACCTTCGGCGTGATCGACGTGATCGTGAAGGACAAGGCGGCCAACAACCCGATCACGCTGGTCTACAAGGTCTATCTCGACGGCTTCCGCGGCAATGACCTCGGCTCGTCATCGGCGCAATCGGTGATCCTCATGGTCATCGTGCTGGTGCTGACGCTCATCCAGTTCCGCTTCATCGAACGCCGCGTTCATTACGGTTGAGAGCCATGTATCGCACCAAGTTCTTCGACCATCTGATCCTGATCGCCGGCGTCATCCTGATGCTCGGGCCGCTGGTAATCGCGTTCACGACCTCGACCCACACGGCGGCCGAGATCCATACCGACGGCCTGATGCTGTCGATCGGCGACCACTTCACCGAAACCTATGACAAGGTTCTGTTCCGCGGCGGCGGCTTCACCGGCGAGGTGACCGGCCTCACCATGGCGATGAACTCGCTGATCCTCGGCCTCGGCTTTGCCATCGGCAAGATCGTGCTGTCGATGATGGCGGCCTATGCGATCGTCTACTTCCGTTTCCGCTTCGCCACGCTCGCCTTCTGGCTGATCTTCACGACGCTGCTTTTGCCGCTCGAAGTGCGCATCATGCCGTCCTACAAGATCATGAGCGATCTCGGCCTGCTCAACAGCTATCAGGGCCTGATCCTGCCGCTGCTGGCGTCGGCTACCGGAACCTTCTTCTTCCGTCAGTTCTTCAAGTCGGTGCCGGACGAGCTCTTGGAGGCCGCGCGCATCGACGGTGCGGGGCCGGTCAAGTTCTTCATCGACGTGCTCGTGCCGCTGTCGCGCACGATGATCGCGGCGGTCTTCATCATCATGTTCGTCTACGGCTGGAACCAGTATCTGTGGCCGATGCTGATGACGACGGACGAAAGCTTCTACACGCTGATGCGCGGCATCAAGCAGATCCTGCAGGTCTGGGTTGGCTCGCAGATCCCCGACTACAACGAGGCCTTTGCCATGGCGGTGCTCGCCATGCTCCCGCCCGTCGTCGTCGTAGTGGTCTTCCAGAGCTGGTTCATCAAGGGCCTGACCGAGAGCGATAAGTAAGAAAGGCGAACCCCATGGCCAACATCCACATCGACAAGGTCTCGAAGATCTATGACGGCGGGGTCCATGCCGTGAAGGGCATCGACATCGCCATCGAGGACGGTGAGTTCATCGTGCTTGTCGGCCCTTCCGGCTGCGGCAAGTCGACCCTGCTGCGCATGGTGGCCGGGCTCGAGGCGATCTCCGAAGGCACGGTCAGCATTGGCGGGCGCGTCGTCAACCGGGTGGAGCCGGCCGAGCGCGACATCGCCATGGTGTTCCAGAACTATGCGCTCTATCCCCATATGACGGTCTACGACAACCTTGCCTACGGCCTGAAGAACCGCAAGACGCCAAAGGCGGAGATCGAGGCGCGCGTCGCGGAGGCTGCCCGCATGCTGGAGATCGAGCCCTATCTCAAGCGCAAGCCGCGGGCGCTCTCCGGCGGCCAGCGCCAGCGTGTCGCCATGGGCCGCGCCATTGTGCGCAAGCCGGCGGTCTTCCTGTTCGACGAGCCGCTGTCGAACCTCGATGCCAAGCTGCGCGTGACCATGCGCGGCGAGATCCGCAAGCTGCAGCGGCGGCTGGCGACGACGGCGATCTATGTGACCCATGACCAGCTGGAAGCCATGACGCTCGCCGACCGCTTGGTCGTATTGAACGCCGGCGTGATCGAGCAGATCGGAACGCCGCTCGACGTCTATCACCGCCCTGCCTCCACCTTCGTCGCGAGCTTCATCGGCTCTCCGGCGATGAACCTCCTGAGCGGTGCATTCGACGGCGAGCGGCTGCTGATCGGCGATGTCGTCGTGCCCTTCGGTCTTGCCCCGGCAGCAAAGGGTGCGGTGACCGTCGGCGTGCGGGCCGAGGATCTGTTCATCGCCGAAGAGGGCGCCGAGGGGCTGCCGTTCATGGTGGACTATGTCGAGGAGCTCGGCGCGCACCGCCTGGTTCACGGCCACCTCTCCGGCCAGGTGCTGACCGCAATCCTTCCCCTCGAAGCGCGGATCACCGGCGCGATGCGGCTGTCTGTTGACCCCGGGCGGTTGCATTTCTTCGCCAAGGAGAGCGGCCGGCGGATCGAACCGTCCCGGACTTTGCCGGAGGACAGCGGCAGCGCTGAGACATCGCGCGAGGCCAGTTTCGCCTGATAGGCTTGCTCCGACGCGGCTTTGCGGATCGCGCCCCGATCGTTCGAATTTGAATGATCGGCCAAAGCGAAAGGTAAGGGCGGGCTGCTATCGTCCCGGGAGAACAAACTAATACCGGGGACGGAAATGCCACTCAAACTCCTGCTCGCCGGCATGGCCGGCACCTTGCTCGCGGCGCCACGGGCGTCGCGTGGTGACCAGCATCCGCCGGTCGTTGCGGCCCACAGCAACCATCTGGCCTTGAAGCCGGCGCCGATTAATCCGGACTGGATCATTCGCGGCACGCCGCTGGCGCGCATCGGCGACCACTCGACCTCGACCGATGAGGCGAGCTCGACCGCCGTGTGGGATTGCACCGCCGGCGAGTTCCGCTGGTATTTCGGCTGGGACGAGACGGTGGTCATCCAGGAGGGCGAGGTCCATGTCACCGCCGAGGACGGCTCCGAACGACTGCTGAAGGCCGGCGACATCGCCTATTTCCGCGGCGGCACCTGGGCCACCTGGCGGGTTGACGACTATGTCCGCAAGATCGCTTTCCTGCGCAAGCCGTTTCCCGAGCCGCTGGCGACGCTCTATCGCATCCGCAACGCGCTCCGCTCGCCCTCGGCCAAGCGCGTACTCGGCTGAGCCGAGGTTCAGGAGAATTCACGGCGCGCGACGTTGCCTTTCTTGGGGAGGCAGCCTAAATCTCGCTTGCTTTCAACGAGGGGCAGGCCATGGCGAAGATCACCAATGTTGCGGTTCAGATGGACCATGTCGCGGGCATCGCGATCGCGGGGGATTCGACCTTCGCGATGAGCCTGGAGGCCCAGGCCCGCGGCTGCAAGCTGTTCCACTACACCCCCGACCGCCTGTCGATGCGCGACGGCAAGATCTACGCCACCGTCGAGCCAATGGAACTGCGCGACGAAAAGGGCAATCACTTCACGCTCGGCGCGCCCGAGCGGGTCGACCTGTCGACCATGGACGTGGTGCTTCTGCGCCAGGATCCGCCCTTCGACATGGCCTATATCACCTCGACCCATCTGCTGGAGCGCATCCATCCGAAGACGCTGGTCGTCAACGATCCGGCCTGGGTGCGCAATTCGCCGGAGAAGATCTTCGTCACCGAATTTGCCGACCTGATGCCGCCGACGCTGATTACCCGCGATGTGAGCGAGATCGCCCGCTTCCGCGAGGAGATGGGCGACATCATCCTGAAGCCGCTCTACGGCAATGGCGGTGCCGGCGTGTTCCACTCCACCCGCGACGACCGCAACTTCACCTCGCTGATCGAAATGTTTCATCAGATGTTCCGGGAGCCCTTCATCGCCCAGGCCTATCTGCCGGCGGTGCGCAAGGGCGACAAGCGCATCATCCTCGTCGACGGCGAAGCGGTGGGCGCCATCAACCGCGTGCCGGCCGAAACCGACAGCCGGTCCAACATGCATGTCGGCGGACGCGCGGAAGCCACCGAGCTGACGGCGCGGGAAAAGGAAATCTGCGCGCGCATCGGCCCGGCGCTGAAAGAGCGTGGCTTCCTGCTCGTCGGCATCGACGTCATCGGCGACTACATGACCGAGATCAACGTCACCTCGCCGACCGGGATCCGCGAGGTCAAGAAGTTCGGTGGCGCCGACATCGCCGCGCTTCTGTGGGACGCCATCGAGAAGAAGCGGGCCTGATCCGCCTGTTCCGGCCGATCCCGGTTCGTTCCGTTTATACAACCGTACTCAACCGAAGTGCGAGCATTGCGGGCATCTGTTCCGTAAATGTTCTTGCTCCCAACGCAGATCCGTGCCAGATTGCAGTCCGTGGCCCGCGCAAGATGTAGTTGCGTGGCAGGGGCTGGCTTTTCGGGGGCGGGCAATGGTGGCGCGTGTCAGTACAGTCGCATTCCAGGGAATTGAAGGCGTTCCGGTCGATGTTCAGGTGATGGTCGCGCCGGGCAAGCTCGGCATGCAGATCGTCGGCCTGCCCGACAAGGCGGTGGCGGAGAGCCGCGAACGCGTCCAGGCGGCGCTGCATGCCTCCGGTCTGGCGCTGCCGCCGAAGCGGGTGACCGTCAATCTCGCCCCGGCCGACCTGCCCAAGGAAGGCTCGCATTTCGATCTTCCCATCGCTCTTGGCCTGATGGCCGCGCTCGGGGCCATTCCAGGTGACGCGCTGGCCGATTATGTGGTGATCGGCGAACTCAATCTCGACGGCACGATTGCTCCGATCGCCGGTGCACTGCCGGCGGCGATGGGGGCCAATGCACTCGGAAAGGGGCTGATCTGCCCGGCCGACTGCGGGGCCGAGGCGGCCTGGGCCGGTGCCGACATCGATATCCTGGCGCCCCGCAGCCTGATTGCGCTGGCCAATCATTTCCGCGGAACGCAGGTGCTGACGCGGCCCGAACCGGCGATCCGGGCCCTGCCGGCCAATCTGCCCGACCTTGCCGACATCAAGGGGCAGGAAAGCGCAAAACGGGCGCTGGAGGTCGCGGCCGCCGGTGGGCACAATTTGCTGATGGTCGGCCCTCCCGGATCGGGCAAGTCGATGCTGGCGGCGCGCCTGCCCTCCATCCTGCCGCCGCTGTCGGCTGCCGAACTGCTGGAAGTCTCGATGATACACTCGATCGCCGGGCAACTGTCGGGAGGCAAGCTGTCCGACCGCCGGCCGTTTCGAACGCCGCATCACTCGGCCACCATGGCGGCCCTAGTCGGCGGCGGCTTGCGGGCGCGTCCCGGCGAAGCCTCGCTTGCCCATCGCGGCGTGCTCTTTCTCGACGAACTGCCGGAATTTGCACCGCCGGTGCTGGATGCCCTGCGCCAGCCGCTGGAGACCGGCGAATGCATCATCGCCCGTGCCAATCACCGGGTCGCCTATCCCGCCGAATTCCAGCTGGTGGCGGCGATGAACCCGTGCCGCTGCGGCATGGCCGGCGAGCCCGGGCACACCTGCGCCCGTGGACCGCGCTGTGTCAGCGAATACCAGGGACGCATTTCCGGGCCGCTGATGGACCGCATCGACATTCGCATCGACGTGCCGGCGGTTTCGGCCGGTGACCTCATCCGGCCGATGGCGGCGGAGAAAAGCGCGGCGGTCGCACAACGGGTCGCGGCAGCCCGCGAGGCGCAGCGTGACCGGTTCGAAGCGGCCGGGATCGCCGGTGTGACCACCAATGCGCGCTGCTCGACGGCTCTCATCGAGAAGCTCGCCGAACCCGATCCGGCGGGCTTGCAATTGCTGCGCGATGCCGCCGACAAGTTCAAGTTCTCCGCCCGCGGCTATCATCGCGTTCTCAAGGTAGCGCGCACGCTGGCCGATCTCGACGGCGCCCTGCTACTCGGGCGCATTCATCTTGCCGAGGCGATCTCCTACCGCATTGCGTCGGAGCGTCTTTCGGCGGCGGCGTAAGGTGAGGTGTCCCCATCGGGCGTGGGGTGTCGAGGCCTGAGATGGGTGGTGTGGGCGTCGATCCGCAGCGGGTCGCTTGGCCGCGCTTCGAGTGGAACAGGACGGGCGGCACATCCGAAACGACGAAGGGCGCCGTGCGGCGCCCTTCGGGAAAAGACCTGCGTTTGGAGACGGTTATTCGCCGAGGCCGGCGAAGAGCGCGGTCGACAGGTAACGTTCGGCAAAGGAGGGGATGATCACGACGATCGTCTTGCCGGCATTCTCTTCGCGTTGCCCGACCTTGATGGCGGCGGTGAGTGCGGCGCCCGAGGAGATCCCGACCGGCACCCCTTCGAGGCGGGCGACCAGACGTGCGGTCTCGAAGGCTTCGTCATTGGTCACCGTGACGATCTCGTCGTAGACATGGGTGTCGAGGATCTTCGGGGCGAAGCCGGCGCCGATGCCCTGGATCTTGTGCGGACCCGGATTGCCGCCGGACAGAACCGGGCTGTCGGCCGGCTCGACCGCCACGACCTTGACCGAAGGCTTCTTGGCCTTCAGCACCTGGCCGGTGCCGGTGATCGTGCCGCCGGTGCCGATACCCGAGACGAAGATATCGACGCCACCGTCGGTGTCGTTCCAGATCTCCTCCGCGGTCGTCTTGCGGTGGATTTCCGGGTTGGCCGGGTTCTCGAACTGTTGCGGTATGATCGCATCGGGAAGCGTGGCGGCGAGTTCCTCGGCCTTGGCGATCGCGCCCTTCATGCCCTTCGGACCCTCGGTCAGCACGAGTTCGGCGCCAAGCAGGGCCAGCATCTTGCGTCGCTCGATCGACATGGTCTCGGGCATGGTGAGGATCAGCTTGTAGCCCTTGGCGGCGGCCGCGAAGGCGAGCGCAATGCCGGTATTGCCCGAGGTCGGTTCGACGAGAGTCGTCTTGCCGGGAGTGATCTTGCCCTGAGCTTCGAGGCTCTCGATCATGGCGACGCCGATACGGTCCTTGACGGAGGCAATCGGATTGAAAAACTCGAGCTTCGCGAGAAGATGGGCCTTCACGCCCTTCTCCTTGGCCAGCTTGTCGAGGCGGACGATCGGGGTGTCGCCGATCGTCTCGGTGATCGAGGCGTAGACGCGGCCGCGGCCCGGTTTCTTCGTGTCGGACATGGTGGATCTCCCTTTGGATCTGTTTGCCGGCACAATAGGGCGAAAGCCCTCGGCCTGCCAGAACCCAACACCTAGACCCACGCGTTTGTGTAGAAAAATCACGCGGGTCGCAGCCGTCCGGCGCGATGTTTTTGTTCAGGCGCGTGCTGCGATATAGGCCGCGGTGCCGGCGAGGATGCTGGCAGCCGAGCGGTTAAGGACCTTGAGCGAGTTCGGCTTTTTCAGCAGCATGCGCGCCTGCGAGGCAAGCAGGATATAGGGGATCAGCACAGCCAGCAGCACGACGAAGGTGATGCCGACCAGCGCTCCGTAATCCTGTACGCCGATCGCCTGCAGCGGGATCAGGGTCGGCACCAGAGCGACATAGAACAGCATGGTCTTGGGATTGCCGAGCGTGACCAGCAGGCCGGAGAGGAAGGACATGCCGGCATGGGTCGATCGGCTGGCCTGGATGTCCTGCGCGATCAGCCCCGTCGTCCAGAGCTTCCAGGCGATATAGACGAGATAGAGCGCGCCGAGATACTTGATGATCAGGAAGGGCGTGGTGAAGGTCTGCGCGACGATCGCAAGGCCAAGAATGACGGCGGTCAAATAGCAGAGATCGCCGAGGATCAGCCCCAGCCCCATGAAGAAGGTCGGGCGGAAGCCGGAGCCGAGTGCGCGTGCGACGATGGCGGTCATGCCGGGGCCGGGAATGACGGCGGCGACGAAAAGCGCGCCGCTATAGGCAAGAAGTGTGGTCGGTGTCATGGGAGCCTCCTGAACGGCGCATTGCTAGCGCCGGACGGATGAAGTTGCAATCCGCAAGAGAGCGACGATCCTTAAGCCCAAGAAGCGTCGAGCGGACGAGCCTGTGAAAGGGGCAGGGTCCGTCGCAATCGGTCTCGGCCTGGCGCTAGACCCCGGTCGAACCGAAACCGCCGGCCCCGCGCACCGTCTCGGAGGTCTCGAACGCCTCCGTCACCTCAGCCTGCACCACCGGCGCGATCACCATCTGGGCAATCCGCATGCCGCGGGTGATCTCGAACGGCTCATGCCCGAGATTGACGAGCAGGACCTTGACCTCGCCGCGATAGTCGCTGTCGATCGTGCCGGGCGTGTTGAGGCAGGTGATGCCATTCTTGAAGGCAAGGCCGGATCGGGGCCGGATCTGCGCCTCGAAGCCCTGCGGGATCTCGAACACGAAACCGGTCGGCACTAGCGTTCGATCCCCCGGCGAAAGCACGAGTGGCTCGCCTTCGGCAACCGCCGCCCTCACGTCCATTCCGGCCGCTCCCGCCGTCTCATAGGCCGGCAGCGGCATGTCGCCGCCATGCGGCAGACGAACGAGCTTCAGCCTGGGTCCGAGAACGTCGCGCATAGGTCTTCCTTCCGATCGGGGCATTCCGCTTCCCAATTGCATAATTGACCTCAACTCGCTAGATAACCGGCCAACAAAAGGAATTTCACTCCATGGCCGAAACGCTTGCAGAGGCGGTCTCCCGTCGCCGCACCTTCGCTATTATTGCCCACCCGGACGCCGGCAAGACGACGCTGACCGAAAAGCTGCTGCTGTTCGGCGGCGCAATCCAGCTGGCCGGTGAAGTCAAGGCCAAGAAGGATCGCATCCAGACGCGTTCGGACTGGATGAAGATCGAGCGCGAGCGCGGCATCTCGGTTGTCACCTCGGTCATGACCTTCGAGTATGACGGCAATGTCTTCAACATCCTCGACACCCCTGGCCACGAAGACTTCGCCGACGACACCTATCGCACGCTGACGGCCGTCGACGCCGCGGTTATGGTGATCGACGCCGCCAAGGGTATCGAGCCCAGAACGCTGAAGCTGTTCGAGGTTTGCCGCATGCGCGACATCCCGATCATCACCTTCGTCAACAAGATGGACCGCGAGAGCCGCGACCCCTTCGAGATCCTCGACGAGGTCGAGGAAAAGCTGGCGCTCGATACGGCCCCTGTCACCTGGCCCGTCGGCCGCTCCAAGACCTTTGCCGGCTCCTATAATCTGAAGGAAAGCACGTTCCGCGGTTCTGATACTCAGGTCGAGCCGCTCAAGGTCAACGGTCCTCAGGCGATCGCCGACCGGCTGCCGGAAAACGAGCGCCAGGCCTTCATCGACGAGCTCGAACTTGCCCGCGAGGCCTGCCGGCCCTTCGACCGCCAGTCCTTCCTCGAAGGCCACATGACGCCCGTCTTCTTCGGCTCGGCCTTGAAGAATTTCGGCGTGCGCGATCTCATCAATGCCCTCGGCGATTTTGCTCCGCCGCCGCGCGATCAGGTGGCCGACATCCGCACGGTCCATGCCAACGAAGACAAGATGACGGCCTTCGTCTTCAAGATCCAGGCCAATATGGACCCCAACCACCGCGACCGTATCGCCTTTGCCCGCATCTGCTCCGGCAAGCTGGAGCGCGGCATGAAGGTTCGTCTCGCCCGCACCGGCAAGCAGATCGGTCTCACGGCCCCACAATTCTTCTTTGCCTCGCAGCGCCAGCTGGCCGATACCGCCTTTGCCGGTGACGTCGTCGGCATCCCGAACCACGGGACGCTGCGCATCGGTGACACGCTGACCGAAGGCGAGGCGCTGGTGTTCCAGGGCGTGCCGAACTTCTCTCCGGAAATCCTGCGCCGCGTCCGTCTCGAGGATGCGATGAAGGCGAAGAAGCTGAAGGAAGCGCTGCAGCAGATGGCGGAAGAGGGCGTCGTGCAGCTGTTCTCCCCGGAAGACGGATCGCCCGCCATCGTCGGCGTCGTCGGCGCGCTGCAGCTCGACGTTCTGAAGGAACGCCTCTCGGCTGAATATGGCCTGCCGGTCTCGTTCGAAATGTCACGCTTCTCGGTCTGCCGCTGGATCTCGGCCGATCAGCCGGGCGAACTGGACAAGTTCATGTCGGCGCGTCGCGGCGATATCTGCCGCGATCTCGACGGCGATCCGGTGTTCATGGCACAGGACAGTTTTTCGCTGCGTTATGAGAGCGAGCGCTATCCCGCGATCAAGATGGCCGCGATCAAGGAATATCACGCCGTCAAGGCGGCGTGATCCGCAAGGGCGTCGCATGGCGCGGACGCCCGACGCTCCGCGCCTCCTGCCGGCTCAGCCCGGACGGACGATCTGAATCAGGCCATCGGCGTCAACATGCACGCCGAGCCCCTCGTAAGTGTCGATCGACGGATGCGGCGTTTCGAGCGCGTGCGTGTGAGTGGCGGTGACCACCATGACGTCTGCGCCCGCGGCTTCCGCGGCCAGCACCCCGGCCATGACGTCTTCGAAAACGAGGCAACTGGCGGGATCGGCGCCGACATATCGGGCGCCCAGCCGGTAGCCGGCCGGATCCGGCTTGCCGATCACCACATCCTCGGCAGTCACGATCCTCGACGGTTGTGGCAGTCCGGCGGCCTCGATCCGGGCACGTGCCAGCGCGATCGGTGCCGAGGTGACGATCGACCAGCGACCGTCAGGCAGTGCATTCAGAAAATCGACCGCGCCGGGCAGCGGTACCACGCCCTCGACATCCTCGATCTCGCCCCGCTCGATCACCAGCGCCTCCGCCTCGACGTCAATGCCGGGCAGACCAAGGGCACGAATCGTGTCGATCCCCCGCTTGCCGTGCATGGTCGGCAGGAAGGCTTCGACATCGAGGCCATGGCGTGCCGTCCATTTGCCCCAGACGCGTTCAGCGGCGGCAATCGAGTTGAGAAGCGTGCCGTCCATGTCGAACAGCAGACCGGCATAACGCTTTTCGAAGACGGTGCGGCGGATGGAGCTCAAGCGGGTATCCCTGGAACCGGATTGTGGAGTGCTCCGGGATAGCCGGTTTTGGCCAGTGCCGCAAATCAAAGCGGTGTGGATCGGACTGCCCTGGCTGGGGCCGAAGGCGCGGGGCCGCGATCGCTCTGCACGCAACCTAGTCGACCCGAACCAGTTCTCCCGCGGGATTGAGCGCATATTCGAAGGTGAACCATTTCTCGATCTCGCTGCCGGTCTCGATGCGGAAGGCCGCGATCAGACGCTTGCCGTTGGTCTTGACGTAGACCGTGCCGTAGACGGTGACGTTCGAGCGGCCGAGCGTCCAGATGTCGTTGATGATCCGGTCGCGCAGCGCCTTGTCCGGCTTTTCCGCGAGCTTCAACACCGCGCTCTGCAGCGACTGCACCAGTTTCTCGTCCTCCGCCTCGCGCACGGAGCGCTGCAATTCGGTCGACAATATCACGGGGGCGTCGCCGCGGCCGCGTTTGCCGAGCCGGCCGAGCAGATCCGGCCTCGGATGGATATGGCCTTCCTCGTCGCCCGAAGAGATGACGAAGGCGGCCGGATTGACCGCGTCAAGAAAAGCATCCGTCACCTTTTCCGACCCGTGATGGCATACCTTCATCACGTCGGACCGCAACCGCTCGGAGGCCCTGGCGATCATCGCGGCATAGGTCGGCGTGCCGATCTTCGGGAACTTCGCCGCCCCGCCATAATGGCAGAGCAGGTACTTCTCCGCCTTTTCGTTGAGATCGCCGCCGAACAGGATTTTGAAGTCGCCGTAATGCAGCCGCAGGATCACCGAATGGCCGTTTTTCGTTTCGCCATAGTCGCCAAGCACGCGCAGGCGATCCTTGCCGGCGGCATCCGGCTCGGGCACGGGGCCCAGCACTTCGACACCGAAGCCGCGCTGGTCCGACGGTGCAAAGCCGGGCAGCCAGCTCCGGCCGTCCTCCTCGGTGCCATGACGGGCCGAGAGCATGGCGAAACCGCCGATATTGGGATTGTCGAGCGCGTGCTTCATCGTCTGGGCAAAGGCCTGGCGTTCGGCGGAAGTGACCGCGCCGAAGTGCCGTTCGATATCCGCCCGCGATTGCGCGAGGTCGCCGACATAGCTGATGCCGGTCGTGGCATCTTTCGTCTTGCCGCCCAGCTTGTCGAATTTGTCGCCGCCCAGCCGCTCGACCAGGCCGTTCTGGTAGATCGTCTCGAAGCCGAAGTTCTTCCAGGCGAAGATCGGTTCGAAACCGCCGTAGTGGTCGATGTCCGGATGGGTGATGATGGCAGCGTGGAACTTGAAGCTGGTGTTGTAGGACCGGAAGCGGTGGAGCAGGAACTCGTACATGTGCTCCGACACACCGGCATCGATGACCACGACCGCTTCGCCAAGGTTCGGCTCCGGTGCAATCAGGACCGCGCCGTCGCCCTGGCCGACATCGAGAAAGACGATCTCCAGCGGGCGTTCGTCGGTGGTGTGCGCCTTGGGGATATACAGCGTCTCGGGCTGGCTGCCGGTCGGCCCCCACAGCACTTCTAGCCAGCCGTCCGGTAGGTCGGCGGTAACGGTAAGCCAGTCGCCCCAGAGAACCTGCCGTTTGCGTGTCTTGCGATTGGCGGCGTAAAGATAGGTTTTCGCGGTTTTGCCCCGCGCATCTTTCGGCAGTCCGACGAAACGATGATCCATGCCACTCGCCTCCTCGTTGTGTCGGCCTTGCCCGCCCGACGCCACGCTCCATGCGGATTCATCTTAGCGCAGCCGCCTTGCTCTGACGAGAGTGCGCTCCAAAAATTCTCGTAAAACGAGAAATTTGCCGATGGTGATCGCCGCACTCGGCGAGGGAGGTGACAGCCGGCGCGGCGCGGTCTATAAGGATCCCATTGAGAGACAGGGGCGTTCGTCGCGAGACGGGCTGAGAAGTACCCTTTGAACCTGAACCAGATAATGCTGGCGGAGGGAGTCGCTCGGGGCCATTTCGTCGTCTTTTGTGCGATCAGTCCCCCTGCACTTGCCCCGCCGAAAGGGGCGAGATGCAAAAGACCGAGACACCCGGAACCCTTCTGACCGACATGCGCGTCACGGCGCCGCTTGTGCAGTGCATCACCAATTACGTGGCGATGAACGTGGCAGCCAACGTCCTATTGGCAGCCGGTGCGTCGCCTGCCATGGTCCATGCCACGGAGGAGGCTGGCCAGTTCGCCGGCTTTGCCGGTGCGCTCACCGTCAATATCGGCACCCTCTCGCCCGACTGGGTTGCCGGGATGAAGGCGGCGATTGGCGGCGCCACGGCAGCCCGGCGGCCCTGGGTCCTCGATCCGGTCGCGCATTTCGCCACCGACCTTCGCCGCAGGGCGACGGCGGAGCTGCTGGCGCTCGGGCCTTCGATCATCCGGGGCAATGCCTCGGAGATCATCGCTCTTGCCGGCGGCGTCAGCAATGCCCGCGGCGTCGATAGCCGCGATCCCGTGGAACAGGCGGAAGCGGCAGCGGGGCTGCTGGCGAAGACGCAGGGCTGCATCGTCGCCGTCACCGGTGCGACCGATTTCGTGACCGACGGCACCCGGGCCGCCCGTATTGCGGGTGGCTCGTCCCTGATGCCGAAGGTCACGGCTCTCGGCTGCTCGCTCACCTGCCTTGTCGGCGCCTATGCCGCCATCCGTCCGGACGATCCCTTCGATGCGACGATCGCAGCCCTTGCCCATTTCGCCGTCGCCGGCGAACAGGCGGGCAAGCAGTCGCAAGGACCGGGCAGCTTCGCTGTCCGTTTCGTCGATCTGCTGGCGGAGGTCGACGGCGCCATGCTCGACAACCGCGCGCGGGTGGTCCGCCTATGAAACGCTTCGACCTGTCGCTCTATCTCGTGCTGGATCGGGAGCTCTGCGAACCGCTGGGCATGGTGGAAACCGCGAGGCTGGCCGTCGCGGGTGGCGTAACGCTCGTCCAGCTGCGCGACAAGGAGGCATCGACGGCGCGGATGATCGAGACCGGCCGGGCCCTGAAGACGGCTCTTGCCGGCAGCGGTGTGCCGCTGATCGTCAATGACGACGTCGAGGCGGCGATCGCCATCGATGCCGAGGGCCTGCATGTCGGCCAGGACGACATGGATGTCGGGATCGCGCGCCGTCTGATCGGACCGGACAGGATCCTCGGCCTGTCCGTGGAGACCGAGGCGCTTGCTGCCGCTGCCGATCCGGGCCTGGTCGATTATGTCGGCGTGGGTCCCGTCTTTGCCACCTCGACCAAGCCGGGTCACAAGCCGCCGGTCGGCCTCACCGGGCTGGCCCGGCTGGTCTCGGCCGCCCGCCTGCCGGCTGTGGCGATCGGTGGACTGAAGGCTGGCCATGTCGGGCCAGTGGTCAAGACGGGAGCCGAGGGCCTCGCCGTCGTCTCCGCCATCTGCGGCGAGCCGGATCCCACGGCTGCCGCATTCGAGCTTTCGCAGGCCATTCGAGAGGCACGCTCATGATCCGCAACGTCCTGTCCATCGCCGGCTCGGATCCGTCCGGAGGCGCCGGCATCCAGGCCGATCTCAAGGCCTTCTCCGCGCGTGGTGTCTACGGCATGGCGGCGCTGACGGCGCTGACGGCGCAGAACACGATGGGCGTGTCCGGCGTCCATGCCGTGCCGTCCGAATTCGTGGCGGAACAGATCCGCATGGTATTTGCCGATGTGCGGGTGGATGCGGTCAAGATCGGCATGATCGCCAATGCTGAAATAGCCGGAGCCGTTGCCGCAGCACTCGAACCTTACCGCGGTGTGCCGGTCGTGCTCGACCCGGTCATGGTGGCAAAGGGCGGCGCCGCGTTGCTCGACCCCGCGGCCGTCGAGGCACTCAAGGCGCAGCTTTTGCCGCTCGCGACGCTGATCACGCCCAACCTGCCGGAAGCCGCAGCGCTTCTGGGACAACCGGAACCCGGCGACCGGACGGCGATGGAGGCGCTGGCCCTGAAGCTACGTACGCTCGGAGCGCCCGCTGTTCTCCTGAAGGGTGGGCATCTCGGTGGAGCGGAAAGCCCCGACGTGCTGGTCTCGGCGGCGGGCACGCACTGGTTCGAGGCGCCGCGGGTGGCGACGAAGAACACCCACGGCACCGGCTGCTCCCTGTCGAGCGCCATTGCCGCCGAACTGGCCAAGGGACGGCCGCCGCAAGCCGCCGTCGCCGCCGCCAAGGCCTGGCTGGCCGATGCCGTGCTGAACGCCGGTGCGCTTTCCGTCGGCGCAGGCCACGGACCGATCCATCATTTCCATGCACTCTGGACTCCAAGAGGACCTGCACCATGAGCCTGCCGATCAACGAACAGACCATCCTTGTCACCGGAGCGGGCCGCGGCCTCGGCGCCGCCATTGCCGCTGCCTTTGCCCGCGAGGGGGCGAAAGTAGCTGTGAATTATCGCAACAGTAGAAGCGAGGCCGAGGCACTGGCCGGACGACTGGGCGAAAGGGCGCTTGCCGTCCGTGCCGATATCCGCGATGCGGATGCGGTCAAAGCCATGGTGACGGAGGTGACCGCGAGGCTGGGCGCACCCACCACCATCGTCCACAATGCACTTGCCGATTTCTCCTTCAATGGCGACGCCCGGGAAAAGCTCGACACACTGGACTGGGAGGCGATTGCGGCCCACATGGAAACTGGGGTGAAGGGCGCGCTCAACCTCATCCGCTCGGCTTCGCCATCCATGCGCGAGCAAGGCTTCGGCCGCATCGTGCTGATCGGCACCAATCTCTTCCAGAACCCGGTCGTGCCCTACCACGACTACACCGCCGCCAAGGCTGCGCTGCTGTCCCTGACGCGCACGGCCGCAACCGAGCTCGGTCCGCACGGCATCACCGTCAACATGGTGTCTGGCGGTCTCCTGCGCACCACCGATGCCAGCAGCGCCACGCCCGAAGCGGTCTTCGACCTGATCGCCGGCTCGACGCCGCTTCGCCGCGTGACGACGCCGGGTGAGTTGGCCGATGCGGTGCTGTTCTTTGCCAGCCCGTGGTCGCGGGCGGTGACGGGGCAGAACCTGATCGTCGATGGAGGGCTGGTCTTCGGTTGAGGCGGCAGCCTACGGCATGTGCGAGGCGAGGGTGACTTCCTCGCCGTCAATGACGAAGGTGCCGAAGCCCTTGTGGTGCAGGGTCTTCGCTGCGGGTTTGTCCGGATCGTGCCAGGCCCGGACCACGTCGAGCACGAAGAGATTGTGCCGTTCGACGAAGTCGCGATCGACCACCTTGCATTCGAGATTGGCAAAGCACTCGCCGATCAACGGTGCGGCGACCACCTGAGCAGGAAGGTCGGTCAGGCCGATCTCAGTAAACTTGTCGACGTCTCGACCGGAGCAATTGCCGATCGCGACGACCTTCTCGGCCATGTCGGCCGACGGAATGGCGATGACGCACTCGCCGGTCTTAGAGAGGGCGGTGAAGCTGTGGTCTGCGGAACTGACGATGCAGCCGATGCGCGGCGGAACGAACTCCATCATCATGTGCCAGGACATGGTCATGACATTGGCGTCTCCGTCCAGCGCGGTGGTGAGCAGAACCACCGGACCGGGCTCGATCAGTTGGTAGACCGTGTCGAGGGGCAGTGCTTTCACGTCTTCTCTTCCCTCGGTGTCTTGCCGCGACGATAGCTTTCCACCCAGGCGCGATAGGCTTCCGGATCACCATATTCGAGGAACGTCTCGAAATGCGGATGGGGGTCGGCGGCTCGCGTCGCGTGCTTGATCGGGCACCAGAAGCGCTCGGTCCGTCCGGCGATCTCCCGGGCATAGGCGATCACGCCGTTGGCATAGCCGCAATAGACGCAGTTGAGCTTCTCCAGCCCGTTGAGATAGGCGAGATGATGGCGGTCGATCAGCACATGATCGCCGCGCTTCACCCGCTCGATGCCATAGACCCGGAAACAGATGTGCTGATAGACCGTGACCGAAAGGTCGAGCAGCACCAGCGGCACGATCAGCCCGTAGATCACCGGCGCGGTGAGGAGATAGGCGAGGTTCCCGCGCGTGACGTAACGCCAGAGGCCGGTGCGATAACCGGCCTGCCACTCGCGCATTTCCTGTTCGAAGCGGACCTTGCCCTGCTGCAGATGATAGCGGAATCGTTCGCGCTGGATTTCGATGCGACGATCAAGCTCTTCCTCAAGTTCCTGCCGCGCTGCGGCAAGCCGCTCCTGAATGTCTTCGAGAACGGTCTTTTCCATAGTTTACGATTCCCTGCCGCGATGCGCGGCGATGCGACGACGGCCACTCAGCCGAAATGGACTGCGTGGATGGGGGCGACCAAGGGGTCCTGTGCGATCCTGGCTGCCAGTGCGGTCATCTTCGGGCAATGGCGCGTCAGCCAGTCCTGGTCCATCCAGCTGGCCAGCATCCACAGATAGATGTCCGCCATGGACCTCTCGCTCCCGAGGATGAAGGGGCCGACGATCGCCTCTTCCAGGATGGCGTGATGGCGCTTCACATAGGCGTCGGCGTTGGTGCGGACGCCATCGACGCCGCCTGGATCGTCCGTGTATCGGTCGGAATAGGCCTTGCGCAACTCGCCCTCGTAGATGTTGACCGCCATGAAGATCAGCCAACGATCATGCTGGGCGCGGGCCGGTGTTCCCGGTGCCGGTGCAAGCCGTGCAGCCGGAAGCGCGTCAGCAAGGTGCAACATCATCGCCGAGCCTTCGGTCATCACCGATCCGTCGGGAAGCCGCAGTGCCGGCACCTGCTGGCGCGGGTTGATGGCCTTGAAATCCTCGGTGAGATGCCTGCCTTCGGCAGTCGACGTCTGAACGACCTGATATTCGGCGCCGGAGAGCGCCAGAGCCGCCTCCACAGAAGCGCTGCCCGAACCGTTTGATCCATAAAGAAGATACATGAAAGAGCCCCGATTGTTCCCTCGGCACTCTAGCGCAAGTCAGGCGGATGGGAAGGCGTGTTTGTCGGGAACCCGCTTGAAACGAACACGCCGGGCGCAGGGCCCGGCGTCTCGGATGTCCGGCTTCTGCCGCTGTGGTCAGTGGCTGGCCTTGATGAAGGTTCCGTTCTGCAGCTCGCGCATGGCCTGCATCAGTTCCTCGCGCGTGTTCATCACGATCGGCCCATGCCAAGCGACCGGTTCCTGGATCGGCTTGCCGGTGACCAGCAGGAAACGGATGCCCTGTTCGCCGGCCTGCACCGTCACCTCGTCGCCGGTGTCGAACACCACCAGCGTACGATTGCCTGAGAGATCGCGAATGTTGAGCTCCTCGCCCATATACTCCTTCTCGACCTTGACGCCGAAGGGCTTGGAGGCATCGCGGAAGGTACCGGAGCCCGCGAATATATAGGCGAAAGCCGAGCGGTAGGTATCGACCGGAAAGCTCTTGCGCTTGCCCGGCGGAACCGACACGTCGAGATAAACCGGTTCAGCAGCGATCCCGTCGACCGGGCCGGTCTTGCCCCAGAACTCGCCGGTGATGATCCGCACCACGGTGCCGTCGTCATCGACGACGACCGGGATGTCGCTGCCCTTGATATCTTGGTAGCGGGGGGTGGTCATCTTCAGCGACGACGGCAGGTTGGCCCACAGCTGGAAGCCGTGCATCTTGCCGGAAAAATCACCCTTCGGCATTTCCTGGTGCATGATGCCGCTGCCGGCCGTCATCCACTGCACGTCGCCCGCACCGAGCAGGCCGTGATTGCCGAGACTGTCGCCATGCTCGACGGTGCCGGCCAGCACGTAGGTGATGGTCTCGATGCCGCGATGCGGATGCCAGGGAAAACCGCGAATATAGTCGGACGGATTGTCGTTGCGGAAATCGTCCATCATCAGGAAGGGATCGGTCATCGACGGATCGCCGAAGCCGAAGACGCGGTGCAGCTTGACGCCGGCGCCTTCCATGGCGGGCGTGGCGCGGCTTTCATGCTTGACGGGGCGTATGGACATGGTCGTGCTCCTCAAAGGGGGTGGCGTGAACTTGCAGCCAATATAGTCGATCCCCGGCGGGCCTCGCAGAGGGGCACGATGGAACGCAGTGTTCACAAAAGGCAATGCCGCACCGCGAAAAGTGATTGCCGCCGCTGTCAGAATTCTGTCATCAATGGTGTCATTGTTTAGATTTCGTTAGCCATTCGCGCAAACACTGTCCGGATCGCCGCCTGTGGCGGACTTGCAGTCCGGTCCCCCGCGCGAACGGTCAGGGCCGGCAGGGCATCGGAGTACGGGAAGACATGTGTCGTTGGGCAGCCTATCGCGGTGAACCGATCTATCTCGAGGAACTCGTGACCTCGCCCGCCCACTCCCTCATCGAACAGTCCCACTGCGCCACCAAGGCGAAGACCGCGACCAATGCCGACGGCTTCGGCATTGCCTGGTATGGCGACCGGCCGGAACCGGGACGCTTCCGCGACGTGCTGCCCGCCTGGTCCGACTGCAATCTGAAGAGCCTCGCCCGTCAGATCCGCTCACCGCTTTTCCTCGCCCATGTGCGCGCCGCAACCCATGGCTCGACCCGCCGCGACAACTGTCATCCCTTCGTCAACGGCACCTGGTCGTTCATGCACAACGGCCAAATCGATCATTTCGAGCGCCTGCGTCGACCGATGGAATCCATGCTCGACGACGAACATTTCAATGCCCGTGCCGGCTCCACCGATTCCGAACTGCTCTTCCTGCTCGCGCTGCAATTCGGCCTGCGCGAAAGGCCGATTGCGGCAATGGCCGAGGCCGTCGGCTTCGTCGAACGGATCAGCCGGCATCTGACGGGCACTGCGCGGGTGCGCTTCACGGCTTGCTTCTCCGACGGCCGCACCCTCTATGCCGTCCGCTATGCCACCGACGCCCATGCGCCGACGCTTTTTGCAGCGCCCATGGGCGGAAAGGGCGGCTACTGCCTCGTATCCGAGCCGCTCAACGACGAAACCGACACCTGGGTCGAGATCCCGGCGGGAAGCGCCGTCATCCTCGATGC
>DAIMJJ010000038.1:22682-23826 GCA_036722275.1 Rhizobium sp.
GGCGCCTGGCCGATGCCGTCGATCGCGGTCAGGATCTCGAAGCTCTCCTCCGTGACCTTGACGCAGATGTTTGCGCTCTCATCTGTCCGGTGGAGGAGGGTGAAGACCTTGTCGGCGACCTTGGCGACGCGCGATTCCCATTGATCGGCCAGAGAGACGCCCGCGAGCCCGCCGACGAAGCCGTCAAAGTCCGTCTGCTCGAACAGGTTCATGCCTTGTCTCCCTCAAGGCGGTCGGCGATCAGGAGCGCCAACCGGTCGGCCACTTCGTCCTTGGAAAGCTCGGGCCATTCTTCGACGCCGGAGGCGCTGATCAGCTTCACCGCATTACGCGTGCCGCCCATGATGCCGGTCTCGGGTGATACGTCATTGGCGACGATCAGGTCGGCGCCCTTGCGCTCGAGCTTGGTGCGGCCGTTGCTTTCGACATTCTCGGTTTCGGCTGCAAAGCCCACAACGACCGTCGGCCGCTTCTCATGATGCCCGACGGTTTTCAGAATATCCGGGTTTTCCGCAAGCTGCAGCGGTGCCGGGGCCTCGCCCGGCTTCTTCTTGATCTTCTGCCCGGCCGATTGGGCGACACGCCAGTCGGCGACGGCGGCGACCATCACGGCAATATCGGCGGGAAGCCGCGAGACGACGGCATCGCGCATTTCCTCGGCACGCTCGACATGCACCGTCTCCACACCCTTGGGGTCCGCAATCGTCACAGGCCCGGAGACGAGCGTGACCCGGGCTCCGAGCCTGGCCAGCGCTGCGGCAATCGCATGGCCCTGACGCCCGGACGACCTGTTTGCGATATAGCGAACCGGGTCGATCGGCTCGTGGGTGGGGCCGGAGGTGACGATGGCGGTCCGGCCGGCAAGCGGCTTTGGACTGTCGTCCAGCAGGCGCTCGGCAGCCGCGACGATGTCCAGCGGCTCGGCCATGCGACCAAGGCCGCTTTCGCCGCTCTCGGCCATTTCGCCTGCCATCGGCCCGACGAAGGACAGCCCGTCGGCGGCAAGCGTCGCAACATTGCGCCGGGTTGCCGGGTGCGCCCACATTTTCGGGTTCATCGCGGGTGCGACGAGCACGGGCCTGTCGGTTGCGAGCAGAACGGTCGAGGCCAGATCGTCGGCCAGCCCGTTTGCCATCTTCGCCAT
>DAIMJJ010000039.1:0-23716 GCA_036722275.1 Rhizobium sp.
GGTCCTGACTGGTACCATCCCGGCCGTTCCGGCACGATCAAGATGGGTCCGAAGGTGGTCGTCGGCCATTTCGGCGAGTTCCACCCGAAGACGCTGGAGGCGCTCGACGTGTCCGGCGCGCTGTGCGGCTTCGAGGTTTATCTCGACGCCATGCCGGAGCCGAAGAAAAAGGCGACCCGCACCAAGCCGGCGCTCGACCTCTCGCCCTTCCAGATGGTCAAGCGTGACTTCGCCTTCGTCGCCGACAAGGCGGTCGAGGCGGGTGCGATCATCAAGGCGGCCGCCAGCGCCGATCGCAAGCTGATCACGGGCGTCAACGTCTTCGATATCTTCGAAGGCGCGTCCGTCGGCGAGGGCAAGAAATCGGTGGCGATCGAAGTGCTGATCCAGCCGGTCGACAAGACGCTGACCGATGAGGATTTCGACGCGCTGACCAAGAAGATCGTCGGCAATGTCGAAAAGTCGACGGGCGCCAGCCTGCGCGCCTGAACGGCCGTCACGGAGACAAAAGATGGGAAGGGGCGGCTCGACCGCCCCTTCATGCGTCTAGGCGCGCGCATCCGTCAGGGCTTTGCGCCGCGCCGGCAGGCGGGCGAACATGACTGCATTGCCGGCGAGCGTCAGGCTGAGCCCGAGCAGCGACAGCAAGGTCCAGTGATAGCCCTCGAACAGGGTGGACAGCGTCAGCGCCACCACCGGAAAGAGCACCGTGGCATAGGCGGCCTTCTGGGATCCGATGCGGGAGACCAGCATGAGGTAGGTGGTGAAACCGACGACCGAGCCGATGGCGGCCAGATAAAGCATGGCGCCGAGATAAGTGAGGCTCGGCGGCGCGACGACCGGCGTGCCGGTCACGACGATCAGAAGCAGTAGCGCGAGCGCACCATAGCTCATGCCCCAGGCATTGGCGGTCACCGGGGCGATGCCGGATGCGCTGTTGCGCCGCGACGCCATGTTGCCCAGCGAGAAGAACAGGGTGCCGAGGGCGGAAAGCCCGATGCCTTTCCAGCTGTCGGGATTGAGGCTGAAGAGAATATCGACGCCGAAGAGGAGTATGAGCCCGGTCGCGCCCAGCGTCGCGGCAACGAGTGTGCGGGGGCTGATCCGGTCACCGAAGAAGATGCGGGCATTGATCGCGTTGTAAATCGTCGCCAGCGAGAAGACGACGGAGATCAGGCCCGAGGGCACATAGCTGGCGGCGTGATAGAAACAGAGAAAGTTGCAGCAGAACAGGCAGAGCGCCTGGGCGAGCACGAAGGGCTGCTGCGCCCGCGTCGGCACCTTCAGCCGCCGCGTGACGATCAGGACCGCCACCAGAATGAGGGCGGCGACGGCAAAGCGATAGAACACCGAAACGAGCACCGGAACCGGCCCGATCTGCAGTGCGATGGCGATCCAGGTGGTGCCCCAGATCAGGACAGTGGAGGAAAACAGCAGGATATTGGTCATGGGATCTTTGTTTTGGTCTGTTGCGGGCGCCGGCTCCCTCGCGGGTCAGGCGCGGGTGGTGGCGTCAGCGCCGACTTGAGCGCCGGTGGCGGCGAAAATTCTTGCACGATCTTGCGGTGAACTGCGTCGAGCGACGACGGTGGCGACACGTGGAGGGTGGCAGGCGTCCCGTCTTGCGCTAGGATGCGCGGCAGATCACCGGATCATCATCATGCTGCATTCCTCGTCCGTCTTTGGTTCTCTGTCTGCCTCGTCCCGCGCCAAGCGGCTCGGTGCGCTCGATCTCGGCGAGGGCAGGGCCAGCGCCCTCTGGCGAAACAGCCACGATCGCATGAGTTACGAGCGCGCCGACGGCCACACCTTCAGCTGCTATCTGCGCGGAGGCGACGGCACGCGTCGTATCGATGCCGGCTCCGTCCACGGCTGGCCGGGGGCGCTCTGCATCATGCCGCAGGGTGCCTCCTCCGAGTGGGAGATCACCGACACGTTCGAATTCGTCCATCTCTACGTGTCGGATCAGGAGCTGCGGCGCCTGTTCTCCGAGAGCTTTGATCGCGATGCGCGGCAGATGGTGATCCCTGAGACCACCTTCGGCGAGGCGCCGCAACTCTGCGCGGCCCTGGGACTGCTGGCCGAGGCGACCGAGACGGGGGAGAGGCTTCTGGCCGATCAGGCGCTGACGGCTGCGCTCGGGCATCTCTTTCTCGATCCACGCTATGGCGGAGAAAAACCGGTCGCCTTGCGTGGCGGGCTGGCTCCCGCCGTTCGCCGGCGGCTGATCGAACATATCGACGCGTCACTCGACCGCACGATCACCCTGAAAGAGCTGGCGACGCTCGCAGGCCTCAGCGAATTCCATCTGCAGCGGATGTTCAGGGCCAGCTGCGGCGTGTCGCCCCACGTCCTCGTTCTTTACCGTCGTATCGATCGTGCCCGGCGCATGCTGGCCGGTAGCGACCCCATCGCCCAGATCGCCACCGCCTGCGGGTTCAGCAGCCAGAGCCATATGACCCGCATGTTCAAGACCGTCACCGGCACGACGCCATCCGCCTTCAGGCGTTGCATCGTAAAGGCTTGAGCAGCGAGCCGCCATGCGGGCGAAAGTCACGGTCAGAAACGAACGCGGTTGCCGCGGCTTCGGCGAAAGCAAACGGTTCCGATATCAGGGCACAG
Organism: Rhizobium sp.; assembly: GCA_036722275.1. Lineage (GTDB taxonomy): Bacteria > Pseudomonadota > Alphaproteobacteria > Rhizobiales > Rhizobiaceae > Allorhizobium. The sequence continues at coordinate 2,623 of DAIMJJ010000039.1, forward strand.
CCGCAGAATTCGGCCGGCAATACGCGAATTCCAGCCGCCCTCGGTCAAGAGAGATTTAATCAATACTGAATAGCCTGCGGCGATACCCGACGGCCGATGGCTCGACACGATTTCTCTCAGGCGGCGATTTCCAATGACCGGTGTTGTGGACGCGAACATTTTCGAACTCGCACCGATCGCGATGTGGATCGAGGATTTCAGCGCGGTGAAGGCGCAGTTCGAAGTCTGGCGCGCTGAAGGCGTGACCGACATTCGCACCTTTCTCATGGAAGACCGCAGCCGCGTGGCGGATTGCTCCGCCAAGATCCGCATCCTTCAGGTCAACCGCAAGACGCTTGAACTGTTCGAGGCCCGAGACCTGGAAGAGCTTTCCGGCAATCTCGGCAAGGTCTTCTGCGACGACATGTGGGAAACCCATATCCACGAGCTGATCGACCTGTGGGAGGGCAAGACCGAATTTGCCAGCACCGCTGTGAACTACACGCTGTCCGGTCGCAGGCTCGACATCCAATTGCGCGGGTCCGTGCTCCCGGGCCACGAGGAAACGCTCGGACAGTTGCTGGTCACCACAGAGGATGTCACCGAACGGGAAGACGCCCGCCGCGCCGAGCTCGAGAACCGGCGCTATGCCGAGGGCGTGTTTGAACACTCGCCCGTCTCGCTGTGGATCGAGGACTTCAGTGGCATCCGCACCCTGATCGAGGATGTGCGCTCGCGCGGCATCGTCGACTTCCGCGTCTTCACCGACGTGCATCCCGAATTCGTTCGCCAGTGCATGGCGGAGATCCGTGTGCTCGACGTCAATCAGGCGACCCTCGACCTCTTCGGCGCACCGGACCGCCAGACGCTTCTCTTGCGCCAGGGCGACATCTTCCGCGACGAGATGGAAAAGCCGTTCCGCGAGCAGCTGATCGATCTGTGGGACAACCGTCTCTATCACAGCCGCGAAGTGGTCAACTATGCGCTCGATGGCACCGTTCGGCACATCCTGTTGAACTTCGCCGTCTTCCCCGGCCACGAGCATGACTGGTCGCGGGTCCAGGTGGCGCTGACCGACATCACGGCGCGCAAGAAGGCCGAGGCCTATCTGGAATATCTCGGCAAGCACGACATCCTGACCAAGCTGCACAACCGCGCCTTCTATACCGACGAGCTGAACAGGCTGGAGCGCAAGTCGCTGCGGCCGGTGTCCGCCATCGTCATCGACCTCAACGGGCTCAAGGAGGCCAATGACCAGCTGGGGCATGATGCCGGCGACGCCTTGCTGCGGCGCTTCGGCGAGGTACTGAACAGCGTCGTCAAGCCACCCCATCATGCCATGCGCATCGGCGGAGACGAGTTCGCCGTGCTGATGCCGGGTGCCGACCGGCAGGCCGCGCAGGCCATGATCGACACGATGAACGAGATCCTGAAGATCAACAACCAGTTCTATTCCGACGCGTTGCTCAGCGTATCAGTCGGCTCGGCAACCAGCGAGCCCGGCGAGAGCATGGAAGCGCTGATGAAGCGCGCCGACGATCTTATGTACGAGAATAAGCGGCTGCACTATGCCACGAGGCCAGTGGCCGCAGACGCGAAGTGCGTCCACGGCTGAGGCGACACGGTATGGTGCGGGGCGGTTAGCGCCCGGCCATCTTCGCCATGCGTTCCGGATACCGCGCGCCTGCGACCTTGTCCGGCGACAGCAGGTCGCCAAGGGTCGCAAGCTCTTCGGGAGAAAGCCGGATGTCGGCGGCCGCGACGTTCTTCTCCAGATTGGCAATCTTCGTGGTGCCGGGAATGGGCACGATGAAATCACCCTGCGCCAGGACCCAGGCGAGCGCCAGCTGGCCGGGCTCGACGCCCTTCTTTGCCGCCATCGCCTCAAGCTCGGCGACCAGCGCCAAGTTTGCGTCGAAATTCTCGGCCGAGAAGCGCGGCAGCGTGCGGCGGAAATCGCTCTCGGCCATCCCTTCGAGCGTCTTCAGCGCGCCGGTCAAGACCCCGCGACCGAGCGGGGAGAAGGGTACGAAGCCGATGCCCAGTTCGCGGCAGGTTTCGAGCACGCCGTTCTCCTCCGGATCGCGGCTCCACAGCGAATACTCGCTCTGGATGGCGGCGATCGGGTGAACCGCGTGCGCGCGGCGGAGCGTTTCTGCACTGGCCTCGGAAAGCCCGAGCGCCCGCACCTTGCCTTCGCGCACGAGATCGGCCATGGCGCCGACGGTGTCCTCGATCGGTACGTCCGGATCGACGCGGTGCTGGTAGAACAGGTCGATGACCTCGACGCCCAGCCGTTTCAGCGATGCCTCGGCGACCTCCCGGACATGCTCGGGGCGCGAATCCGTCCCGCCCGCGGTTGCATCATTGGGATTTCCGGCATGGATGCGAAAGCCGAACTTTGTCGCGATCAAGATCCGGTCGCGAAAAGGCTTCAGCCCCTTGCCGACCAGGATCTCGTTGGTGAATGGCCCATAGATCTCGGCCGTGTCGAAGAGGGTGACGCCGAGTTCGACTGCACGGGCAAGGGTGGCGAGCGCGCTCGCCTCGTCGCCGGTGCGGGTATAGCCATGCGTCATGCCCATGCAGCCGAGGCCAAGGGCGGAAACGGTAAGCGGGCCGAGTTTTCTCTGTTGCAAGGGACTTCTCCTGTGTGAGCGGACGAACAAACGTCCGGCAAGCGTTCTTCGATCGTCCGGTGCTGTCTCGACCGGCAACCGAACGATATGACGCAACCGTTCCTGTGATAATTGCTGCAAAAGCCAACGGGTTGCTCTAAAAATTCGAACAATGAACAGAACGCAGCTTTCCCAACTGGCCGTGCTGGCGATCGTGGCAGACGCCCGCAGCTTCCGCAAGGCGGCTGCCGAGCTCGGCATTGCGCCCTCTGCCGTCAGCCATGCGGTGGCGACGCTCGAGGCGAGCCTCGGCCTTCGGCTCCTGTCGCGCACCACCCGCAGTGTCGCGCCGACGGAGGAGGGCCGCATGCTGCTGGAGACGCTCTCACCGGCGCTGTCGGATATCAATGCGGTGCTGGAGGCGCTGGCGGATCGCAAGGGCAAGCCGGCCGGCCCGCTGCGCGTGACCATGCCGATGCTGGCCGCCGAAGACCTGATCGTGCCGCGGCTGGGGGCTTTCCTTGGCGCCTATCCCGATATCGAGCTCGATGTCGTCACCAATGACCGCTTCGAGGACATCGTCGCGGAGGGCTTCGATGCGGGGCTGCGGCTGGGCGAGCATCTCGAGGCCGACATGATCGCGGTTCGCGCCAGCGGTCCGCAGCGTGGTCTGATCGTGGCCTCTCCGGCCTATCTTGCGGCCCATGGCCGGCCCGAAGAGCCGGGCGACCTCATACGCCACCGCTGCATCCGGCGCCGCTTCTCGAGCGGGCGCATCTATCGTTGGGAGCTGGAGAAGGCGGGAAAGGCGCTGGCCGTCGATGTTTCCGGCCCGCTGATCCTCTCGGACCAGCGGCTGATGCGTCGCGCAGCGATCGATGGTGTGGGGCTCGCCTACCTGTTCGACGGACGGGTCGACGAGGATATCGCGGACGGCAGGCTCGTGCCGGTGCTTGAGGACTGGTGCCCGCCGTTTGAGGGCTTCTTCATCTACTATCCCTCGCGTCGGCAGATGCGCCCGGCGCTGCGGGCCTTCGTGGATTTTTTTCGCTTCAAGTCTGGTCCGGATCACGGGCGCGAATAAGTCGTCGGCTGCGATCCGAATAAACCGAACTGCGGTGTGCCACTCTGATGATGAGGACGTAGTCGTCGCCCTCGCGCCGAATCTGGCAGACAAGGCGGATATCCCCGACCCTCAGCTTCCAGAAGTCCTTCAGATCGCCGCGATATGGCTGCAAACGCTGCCTTGGATCCTGCAATTCCAGAAGAAGATCGAGCGCCTTCTTGATGCGTCGTTGATCGGCTGTCCCCAGCTGCCAGAGTTCCTCGACAGCGGCGGGATGCCATTCAATCCGCAAGCCCGAGTTCCTTCCACACCTGATCATTCGGCACGGGCTTGAAGGGCTCTTTCAGGCGGGCCTCCACGGCATAGAGGTCTTCCAGTTCCTCGAGTTTTTCGAGGAGTGCGTCACGAAAGAGATCATTGCGATCGAGACCATGGGCCTTCGTGATCTTTTCCCAGCGCGCTTCGATTTCGTCGTCAATCCGAATGTTCACGGTCGCCATGACTAAACTCCTTCGAACCCGAATTTAGTACAGACCTCGGCGGCATACAACTTAAGCCAGCGCCATCCGATAGCGCACGTGCCCGTCTTCCTTCGCATAGGTGTCGTAGAGCTTGCGGGCCGTCGCATTGTCGTGGTTGGTGTGCCAGTAGAGGCGGGACCAGCCCTTCTGCTTGGCGAGGGCGATCAGGTCGTCGATCAGGGCCCGGCCGAGGCCCCGGCCGCGGAATCTCTCGTCGAGATAGAGATCTTCCAGATAGCAGTCCGGCGTCAGAACCCAGGTGGAATCGTGGAAATGGTGGATGGCAAAGCCCGCCATCTCGCCGTCGACCAGCGCCACCCGCATGGCGACGCGGGACGAGGGGTCGAGGATGCGCGCCCAGGTGTGGTTGGTGATCTCGTTGGGCAGGTCGACCTTGTAGAAGGTGAGATATCCCTTCCACAGGCGCCGCCAGGCGGCTTCGTCGGCGGGCTCGGCATACCGTATTTCGATGGTCATGGAATTCTTACGCTCCGGCTTCGGTGAGGCGGGCCATCTGGGCTTCGGAAAGCGCAAGCTTGCCGGCGGCAATCAGGCTTTCGAGCTGGCGGAGGCTGGTGGCCGAGGCGATCGGCGCGGTGATGCCGGGACGCGCGGCGACCCAGGCGATGGCGACGGTGGCCGGCGTGGTGCCGGTCTCGGCGGCGACCTCGTCGAGGGCGGCAAGGATCCTCAACCCCTTGTCGTCGAGATAGTTGCCGACGCGGTAGCTGCGCGCCGCCCCTTCCGTGTCCTTCAGGCTGCGATACTTGCCGGTGAGGAAGCCGGCGGCAAGCGCATAGTAGCTGATGACGCCGATCTCTTCCTTGATGCAGAGGTCGGCCAGCGGCCCTTCGAACCTGTCGCGGGTGTAGAGATTGTATTCCGGCTGCACGACGTCATAACGCGGCAGGTTGTTTTTCGCCGCGGCGTCGAGCGAAGCCTGCAACTGGTCGGCCTCGTAATTCGAGCAGCCGATCGCCCGCACCTTGCCCTGCTCTTTCAGCCGGGTGAAGGCCTCCAGCGTCTCCTCGATCGGTACGTCCTCGTCCGGTTTGTGGGCGAGATAGAGGTCGATGTAATCGGTGCCGAGCCGCTTCAGCGAGGCCTCGGCCGCTTCGGCGATCCATTTGGCGGACAGCCCGGTCTTTCGTCCCTGGCTGTCGAAGCCGACCTTGGTGACGATCACCGCCTTGTCGCGGGCGACATGGCCGCGCTTCAGCCACCGGCCGATGATCTCCTCGCTCTCGCCGCCCTTGTGGCCGTCGACCCAGGAGGAATAGACGTCGGCCGTGTCGATCGCATTGTAGCCGGCGTCGAAGAAGGCATCGAGCAGGTCGAACGAGGTCTTTTCGTCGGCGGTCCAGCCGAACACATTGCCGCCGAAGACGACGGGCGCGATGGAAAGGCCGGTGCGGCCGAGCGAACGCTTCTGCATGGGAAAACTCCGTGGGTTCGCGGAAGGCGGCCGAAGGCGGCCGGGCGTGAGAGCCTGTAGGTTAGCAACCGCGCCGGTGATCGACCACTCAATTTCTTTGATCGGACATGCGGTAGTGGCTGGGCGGCAGCGCATTGTGCTGCGCCCAGATGCGCCTGAGATGGCGCGGCGAGGAAAATCCCGCCCGCTCGGCGACCGTCTCCATGTCGAGGCGGGAATGCGAGAGGATGTCGCGCGCCAGCGTCACCCGCATCAGATTGACGTAAGCGATGACGGACAATCCGGCGTGCTCGCGAAACAGCCGCGTCATGTGCCGCTCGCTCAGATGGCCGAGATCCGCCAGTTGCGACAGCGTCCAGTCGCGGGCCGGATCGGCCATGATCGCATCCTGGATGCGGTGGATCGCCGGGTGCAGGTGATTGCGGCCGGAGAGCCAGGGCGAGAGTTGCGGATCGGCGCCGCTGCGGCGCATGTAGATCACCATGGTCCGCGCGATCGACAGGGCCACCGGTGCGGAGGTGAGCTTCGAGACGATGTGCAGCATCAGATCGATGCCGGTGGAGATGCCGGCGCTGGAAAAGCGTTCGCCGTCCTCGACGAAGAGCCGGTTCTCCAGCACCTGCGCGGCCGGGGCGAGACGCTGCAGGTCGTCGATGCAGTCCGTGTGGGTGGTGCAGGCACGGCCGTCGAGCAGACCGGCGGATGCGGCGAGCAGGGCGCCGGAGCAGATGGTGACGAGCGTGATGCCGGGCACGACGACGCGGGAAAGCCAGCGCGCGATCTCCGCCCGCTCGACCGCGACCGTCGAAGGATCGGGAACCGCGCCCATGCTGCCGGAAATGACGACATAGGCGCCCTGCGGCAGGCGTTCGGGCAGAGGCTGCAGATTGACGAGCGTAAGCCCGATCGATGTCGTCTGTTCGGCTCGGGCGGCGACGAAATGGCAGTCGAACCGGATGTCCTCCTGTTCGCTGTTGGCATAGCGTAGCACCTCGACCGGACCGGCGACATCCATCAGAAGCGTGTGCGGCGGCAGCACGACATAGACGGGGATGGTCCGGCGGTCGGGGCGGGGCGCGACTGTCATGCGGCAAGCCCGATCTGGCCGAGCACCTGTTCCACCGTTGCGATGCGGGCAAAGCGACCGGCCAGCACCAGTTCGGTGCGGGTCTTGATGTCGGCGGCGCTGAACACCTGGCCCGAGGCATGGGTCATCGGGAAGGTCAGCGTCGCCTCGGTCACATAATCGACGGCAAAGCCGAGATCGGCGCCGTGGCGCGTGGTCGTCTCGCAGCACTGTTCGGTGCGGATGCCCGAGACGATCAGCCGGCCGATGCCGTGCTGGCGCAGCCAGATTTCGAGCGGCGTGCCGACGAAGGCCGAGTGGCGGGTCTTGTGGATGATGACGTCCGGCTCGATGCGGAGACCGGTAAGCGTGGTGACGAAGCCGCTGTCGAGGCGGAACTCCGCGTCGTCGTCGGTGTGAAAGATCTGCACGACGGCATGGCCGGCGGCCTTCGCCCCGTCGATCAGCGCCTGCTGGCGGACGAGGAAATCGACGACGTCTTCGTCGCGCCAGTAGGGGCGGTGGCGGAAGGATTCCTGAACGTCGATCACAAGAAGGGCGGTGTTGCTGGCGGTCATTTTCTGCATCCTCTGCGTTGATGGGATAGCTGAAAATACCGCACGGAAAAAAGGGAAAAAGTTCCGCGCCGGACGATGATGGGACATTTTCGGCCAACCATGATCTATGCCGTGGTCTGTTGTGGCCTGCCTTCGCGGCCCGTTGCCAATCGGCGGATCTCTGACTAGGGTCGCCCGGCAACGTTACAGGAGGAGCCCATGCTGCGTTTCGGAATTCTGTCCACGGCCAAGATCGGCCGGGATCTCGTTGTGCCGGCCATGCAGGACGCGGAAAACTGCGTCGTCACGGCCATCGCCAGCCGCGATCTTTCCAAGGCGCGCGCCATGGCCGACCGGTTTTCCGTGCCGCATGCCTTTGGCTCCTACGAGGAGATGCTCGCCTCCGACGTGATCGATGCAGTCTACATTCCGCTGCCGACGGCGCAGCATGTGGAGTGGACCATCAAGGCTGCTGACGCCGGCAAGCATGTGTTGTGCGAAAAGCCGATCGCGCTCAAGGCCGCCGACATCGATCCGCTGATTGCGGCGCGCGACCGTAATGGCGTGCTGATCTCCGAAGCGTTCATGGTGACTTACACGCCGGTGTGGCGCAAGCTCCGCGATCTGCTCGCCGAAGGCGCCATCGGCCGCCTGCGCCACGTGCAGGGCGTCTTCACCTATTTCAACCGCGACCCCGGCAACATGCGCAATATTCCCGAACTGGGCGGCGGAGGGCTTCCCGATATCGGTGTCTATCCGGCCATCGCCACGCGGTTCTCGACCGGTTTGGAACCGAAGCGGGTGCAGGCGGTCGTCGAGCGGGATCCGGACTTCGGTACGGATATCTATTCCAGTGTGAAGGCGGACTTTGGTTCGTTCGAACTGAGCTTCTACGTCTCGACCCAGATGGCCAACCGCCAGTCCATGGTGTTCCACGGCACGGAAGGCTTCATCGAGGTCCGCTCGCCCTTCAATGCCGATCGGTGGGGTGCCGAAGAGGTCGAGCTTTCCAACCAGTCGCACAACCAGTCGCAGGTCTTCCGTTTCCAGGACAGTCGGCAATATCGGCGTGAGGCGGAGGCCTTTGCCAAGGCGGCGCTGAGCGGCAATCGCTCTGATGTCGTCAGCCTCGAAAGCTCGCGCAATAACCAGCGCTTCATCGACGCGATCTATCGCGCCGGCGGCAAGGACGGCTGGGAGGCGGTCTGAGCCCGGGGTCAGCGGCGGAAGACGAAGCGCGAATAGCCGGAGAAGGAAAAGGCCATGGCGGCGATCGAGGCGATGACCAGCGCCGCCAGCGGCTGAAGGATCGGCAGCGACAAAAGCAGAAGCGTGTAGATCAGGTAATTGACCACGGCGGAGGTGATGCCGACCGAGCCGTAGCGGAAGCCCTCGACGGCGAGCGAGCGGCGCGAGGCGCCGAAGGTGAAGCTGCGGTTGAGATACCAGGTGGCGACGAGTGCCATGACAATGGCGATGGCGCGGGCGACGAAGGGCCCGAGCGGCGTCGTCTGGAGTAGAAGCCAGAGCAAGGCAGCATCGATGACAAAGCCGATGCTGCCGACGATGCCGAAACGGACGAGCTTCCTCATGCCGCGTCGGCGGTTCGCGCCGGCTTACGCTTTTCGCGCTCGGTGCGGGCGCCCGGCTGCGCATGGGCGAGCGCCGGCAGGCTGAGATAGTGGATGCGCAACTGCTCGGCGCGCGAACGGGCGAGCGAATCGAGGATCAGCCCGGCGGTGAAGGCAAGCAGCGACATCATCATCAGTGCGGTTGCCAGGATCCAGGTCGGCATGCGGCTGACGAGGCCGGTGGTGAAGTATTCGACGAGCACCGGGGCCATGAAGAAAAGGCTCGCCGCCATGATCGTCGCCGCGATGGCGCTGAAGACCGCGAAGGGGCGCGTTTCCTTCATCAGCATGGCGAACATCCAGAGGATCCTGGCGCCGTCGCGGAAGGTCGACAGCTTCGAATGTGATCCTTTCGGGCGGCGGCCATAGTCGAGCTCGAGCTCGGCCACCGGCAGCTTCAGCCGGGAGGCATGCACCGACATTTCCGTCTCGATCTCGAAACCGGCCGAGACCGCGGGAAAGCTCTTGACGAAGCGGCGGGAGAAAACGCGGTAACCCGACAGGATATCGGTGAAGTCGCTGCCGAACAGGAAGCGATAGAGCGTGTTGAACAGGCGATTGCCGAAGGCGTGGCCGTGGCGGCCGGCATCGTCATGGACGCCGCGCCGCGTGCCGACCACCATGTCGGCGCGTTCGGCGAGAAGCGTGCGGATCAGCTTCTCGGCATCGTTCGGTGCATAGGTGCCGTCGCCGTCCGCCAGGACATAGACGTCGGCCTCGATGTCGCAGAACATGCGGCGAACCACATGGCCCTTGCCCTGGCGGCGCTCGCGCATCACCGTTGCGCCGGCCAGCATGGCGAAGAGAGCCGTCCCGTCGGTGGAATTGTTGTCATAGACGTAGATGCGCGCCTGGGGCAGCGCGGCGCGGAAGCCCTGAACGACGGCGCCGATGGTCGTCGCTTCGTTATAGCAGGGAAGAAGTACCGCCACGTCGAGATTTTCGGATGCTGGCCCGTGCATATCGGTCACTCGCGACAGAAGACATGCCCGACGATCCATCCTGTCCGGCCCGGTTTTACTATTTCTTGATAAGGTTAAGGCTAGGTTTCGGCGATCGATATCAAGTGATGTTTTCGCTTCGCGCGGTCTGCGGGAGGCTTCCTGTTCTTAGGATTTGAGGCGCGCATGGCGGATCAGGGGACGACCGGCAAGGCCAAGGCGCAGCTCTTCGAGCGCCTGTGGTTTCTCGTTGCCTTCTACTGCGTGCTGACGATCGGCCTCCTGCTGCTGCTCAACCTGCCGGGACGGGGCGATTATGTCGGCAGCGACGATGACGACGTCATGCGCCTCGTTGAGGTGCGCGATCTGCTCGCCGGCCAGTCCTGGTTCGATCTGACCCAGTATCGGCTGGGGCTCGATGGCGGAACGCTGATGCACTGGTCGCGTCTGATCGACTTGCCGATCGCCGTCCTGATCCACGCCTTGCGGCCCTTCATGAGCCCGGCGGGGGCCGAAGCCGCGGCGCTGGCGATCTGGCCGTTGCTGCTGACCGTGCCGCTTCTTGCCGCGGTGGCCATAGGAGCGCGCCGGATCGGCGGTATAGCGGCCACGCAGATTGCGCTCGGCCTTGCCGCACTTCTGGTCATTACCGCCAACCGCTTCCTTCCGGGCGCGATCGATCATCATAATGTGCAGCTCGTGCTGGTGGCGGTCATTGCCGCGATGCTGGTCGACCCGGCGCGCCGGGCGACAAGCTTTGCGATCGCCGGCCTCGCCGCAGCCCTTGCGGTTGCGGTCGGCGCCGAGACGACGCCGCTGGTGGCGATGGCCTGTCTGGTCGTGGCCTGCCTCTGGGCCTTTCACGGCCTTGCCATGCAGGCTGCGGCCCGCGCCTTCGCCCTGACGGTGACCATCGGCATTTCCGGGCTGTTCTTCGCGACGGTGCCAAGACATCTCTACACCATGGTGACCTGCGACAGCCTGTCGATCGGCTATTACGGCATTGCCGCGGTCGGCGGGATGCTGCTGTTCCTCTCGGCGCAGCTGGCGAGCGGCCTGTCGCGGTCCGTGCGGTTCGTCGTGCTTGGTGTCGATGGCGTCCTCGTCTTCGGCGCCGCGCTGCTTCTTGCGCCGCAATGCCTGAACAGCCCGCTGGCCGATCTCGATCCGTTGCTCTTCAACCTCTGGCTTGACTTCGTCAGCGAAGCGCAGTCGATCGTCCGGCAGGTCAAGATCGAACCGGCAAGCATTGGCGGCTTCTACGCCGTCGGGTTCTTCGCACTCGCCACCTGCCTGTTCCGGATTCTGCGGCGTGACCGCGCGGAACTGCATGCGATCCTGCTCGCCCTGATCCTCGTCAGCTGGGGCATTGCGCTGATCCAGCTGCGCGGCGCGATCTTTGCCAATTTGCTCTCCATCCTGCCGCTGTCGCTGCTGATCGCCGAACTGAGGCGCAATGCCCGCGACGAGCCGGAGAACCCGAGCGCCGGCTTTGCCTTTGCCACGGCGACGTTGCTCGCGGTGCCGAGCGTCTGGGTCTTTGCCGGGGTCTTCGCCACCGAGGGAACGGCAGGGTTGTCGCAGCGCTTCCAGGCGCAGATTGTCGGGCGGCCGACGACAACCGGCTGTGAATCGGCTGCAGCGCTGCGCCAGCTGGCGGCGTTACCGCCGGCGACCGTGGCCGCCCCATCCACTGCCGGCCCGGAGATCCTGCGCTTCACCGCGCACCGGGTGCTGAGCGCTCCCTATCATCGCAACCAGGGTGGCATGCTGACCGAGCTTCATATCGGCCTGTCCAAGCCCAGCGAGGCGGAAGCCTTCCTGCGCGGCGCCGGCGTGACGATCGTCGCCTATTGCTCGTCAGACCAGCAGACGGAGATGATCCGCACCCTCAAGCCTGACGGCCTCTATGCTGCGCTGGAACGGGGCGAGGTCCCGGCCTATCTCGAAGCGCTGCCACAAAACCCGAAGTCGGGCCTCGTGCTCTACCGGACGCGGTTCTGACCCTGCGATCGCTGCACCGGTGTGGGCCGGGCGTGGAATGGCCGAGAAAAGGCCCTGGCCTGCGGCTGAACTTCGCGATCAATTGCTTTAGAAGAAGGCATGACCAGTTTCTTCAGCGATGATTCGCGCTCCAATCTTGCCGAGTTCACCGTCTCGGAACTGTCGGGCTCCATCAAGCGTACGATCGAGACCGCTTTCGACCACGTGCGCGTGCGCGGCGAGATCTCCGGCTATCGCGGCCCGCATTCCTCGGGACATGCCTATTTCAGCCTGAAGGACGACAAGTCGCGCATTGATGCGGTGATCTGGAAGGGCTCGTTCTCCAAGCTCAAATATCGCCCGGAAGAGGGCATGGAGGTGATCGCCACCGGACGCATCACCACCTTCCCCGGCTCGTCGAAATACCAGATCGTCATCGAACAGATGGAGCCGGCAGGCGCCGGCGCCCTGATGGCGCTGATCGAGGAGCGCAAGCGCAAGCTCGGGGCGGAGGGTCTGTTCGACCCGGCGGCCAAGCAGCTGCTGCCTTACATGCCCAAGGTGATCGGCGTGGTGACCTCGCCGACCGGCGCCGTCATCCGCGATATCCTCCACCGCATCGCCGATCGCTTCCCGGTCCATGTGCTGGTCTGGCCGGTCAAGGTGCAGGGCGAGGGATCCGGCGAGGAAGTCGCCAATGCGATCCAGGGCTTCAACGCCCTCGCGCCCGGCGGTCCGATCCCGCGGCCCGACGTGCTGATCGCCGCGCGCGGCGGCGGCAGCCTCGAGGATTTGTGGAGCTTCAACGACGAGATCGTCGTGCGCGCGGCCGCCGCCAGCAGCATTCCCTTGATTTCCGCCGTCGGCCACGAGACCGACTGGACGCTGATCGACCATGCTGCGGACGTGCGTGCACCGACACCGACGGGCGCCGCCGAAATGGCGGTGCCGGTCAAGGCCGACCTCGTGGCGCAGGTGGCCAACCTGTCGGCGCGGCTTTCGGGCGCCACCTCGCGCCAGATGGAGGTCCGCCGCCAGAGCGTGCGGGCGCTCACGCGCGCGCTGCCGTCGCTCGACCAGCTGCTCGCCCTGCCGCGCCGTCGCTTCGACGAGGCGGCAACCGGGCTCGGCCGTGGCCTCGAACTCAACACCATGGCCAAGCGCCGCAGCTTCGAGCGCGCGGCCTCGGCCCTGCGTCCCGACATGCTGGCACGCCGTATCGGCGAGCGGCGGCAGAAGGTGGCCGAGCGCGCAGCGCTGGCCGAGCGCATCATCGAGCGCATGATCGACCGGCTCCAGGCGCGGGTGAGCGGGGCCGATGCGGTGCTGCGCAATCTGCCGGTGCGGCTCAGGGCGCAGACCGAGCGCAGCCGTGACCGTCTCGAAGGATTGATGCGGCGCGCCGACAGCGCCGTGTTCAACGAGCTGCGCGCCAACCGCAGCACACTGGCCGGCCACGAGCGCATGCTGCAGTCGCTGTCCTACAAGAATGTCCTGCAGCGCGGCTATGCGGTCGTGCGCGACGCGGAGAACCGCCCGGTTTCACGCGCCGCCGGTCTTGCGGCGGGGTCAGCGATCGCGATCGAGTTTGCCGACGGAACGATCGGGGCCGTGACCGACGGCGGCGACGGAAGCCCTGCTGCGGCCGCGGGGGCGCCGCCCACCGCCGCAACGGGCGCGCCCGCGCCGGGCAAGCCTGCTGCTTCACCGCGGACCGTGCGCAAGAGCGAGCCGCCGGCCGGGCAGGGGAGCCTGTTCTGATGGCGGCGCGGCGCTTCCTCGTGGTGCTCGCGCATCCGTTGCCCGAGAGTTTTGCCGCCGCGGCGGCAAGGACCGTCGTCGATGCGCTTGAGAGCAAGGGACACGAGGTCGACCTGCTCGATCTTTATGCCGAGGATTTCGATCCGCGCCTCTCGGCTACGGAGCGCGCCGCCTATATGGAACCGGGCTATCAACCCGGTGAGGTCGCCGGCATCGTTGCACGGCTGAAAGCGGCCGACGGCCTCGTGCTGGTCTTTCCGCAATGGTGGTTCAATCTCCCGGCGATCATGAAGGGGTCATCGACCGCATCTTCGTTCCCGGTGTCGCCTTCGAGCACGATAAGGCGGGCGGGCGCATCGTGCCGCTGATGACCCATATCCGCACCTTCTGGGTCGTGACCTCGACGGGCTCGCCCTGGTGGGTCGTCTATCTCTACATGGGCAATCCGGTGAAGCGCATTCTCAAGCGCGGCGTTGCGGCCTTCTGTGCCAAGCGCGTGGATTTCAGGATGCTGGCAATCCACGATATGGATCGCGCGTCGGACGAGAAGCGTCGAGGCTTTCTGGCGAAGGTCCGGGCCGCCTTCGCTGCTCTCTAGGATTTCTCGAACGCGCTCAGGTAGCGTTTGAGCAGGCCATCGAGCGCGTCCTGCTCGTCTGGCGTCAGGCCCTCGACGAGGCGGTGTTGGTTTTCGACATGCTCGGTCACGGCGGCATCGATCACGGCGCGGCCCTTCTCGGTCAAGGCGACCAGCAGTGCGCGCCGGTCGTCCGGATGCGGCAGGCGCTCGACGAGCCCCTGTTTCTCCAGCTGGTCGATGCGATTGGTCATCGTGCCCGACGTGATCATCATCGTATCGAGCAGCTCCGACGGCGAAAGCCGGAAGGGTGGTCCGGAGCGACGAAGGGTGGCCAGCAGGTCAAAGCTCGCGCTGTTCAGCCCATGGCGCTGGAAGACCGCTTCATGGGCCTTGGAAATGTGGGCTCTCAGGCGGCCCAACCGTCCGATCAGCCCCATGGGGGCGACAGCAAGATCCGGACGTTCCCGGTTCCACTGGTCAAGGATGTGATCGACGGCGTCTTTGTCCGATTTGTTCATCCAGGAAGACTGCTCCCAAACTATCTTGACGTCAAGATAAAGTGGGCTATGCTGTATTTACCTCGACATCGAGATACTTGATATGAAGACGCTTGAAAGCTTCGGAACCCTGGCCCTGACCGCCCTCGCGCCCGCCATCTGGGGATCGACCTATATCGTCACGACCGAGCTTCTGCCGGCGGGTTATCCCTTGCATGTCGCCATGCTCCGCGCCCTGCCGGCCGGGCTCTTGCTGCTTCTTGTGTTTCGAACCTTGCCGCGCGGTCGCTGGTGGTGGCGGGTCGCCGTCCTGGGCGCGCTGAACTTCACCGTCTTCTGGGCCATGCTCTTCGTCTCCGCCTATCGCCTACCCGGCGGTGTGGCCGCAACCGTCGGGGCCGTGCAGCCGCTCATCGTGATCGGCCTCGCGCGCCTGATCCTTCAGCGGGCGATCACCACCGCCGCGATCCTGGCGGCGCTGGCAGGGCTTGCCGGGGTCGGCCTTCTGGTGCTGACGCCGCGTGCAGCCCTCGATCCGATCGGCATTGCGGCGGGCCTTGCCGGGGCACTCTCGATGGCGGCCGGTACGGTGCTCACCCGTCGCTGGCAGCCCGAGGTGCCGGCGCTCACCTTCACCGCCTGGCAGCTGACCGCGGGTGGGCTGCTGCTCGTCCCACTTGCCCTGCTGCTCGAGCCAGGGCTGCCGCCGCTGAGCGGTCTCAACCTTCTGGGTTTCGTCTGGCTCGGATTGATCGGCGGCGCGCTCACCTACGTGCTCTGGTTTCGCGGGGTGGCCCGCCTCGAACCGTCAGCCGTCGCCTCCCTCGGCTTTCTCAGCCCGCTCGTGGCGACGCTGCTTGGCTGGGTGCTCCTCGGTCAGAGCCTCAGCCCCTGGCAGATCCTCGGCTTCGTGACGGTGCTCCTCAGTGTCTGGATGGCGCAGCGGGCGAGCGCGCGATGAGGCCGGTTGCATGATTGAAAATTACACTTTTGATTGAGAAATTCACTAAATGAAAACCGATGGTTGACTTTCGTTCGAGAGAGTTCTATCTATTGGTCATCGATTGTTGCTTGATTAGCTTTGGTTATCGCGCGGAAACAGCCCGCGCCCTGTCGAACCTTCCTTCAAAAATCGTTCTTTCCGCAGCGCATCCGCGCTGGGGCACTCTATGCGCTATGAAAGGGTTCATCATGACCAATGGCACAGTAAAATGGTTCAATTCCACCAAGGGCTTCGGCTTCATTCAGCCTGACAATGGCGGCCCGGACGCCTTCGTGCACATCTCCGCCGTCGAGCGGTCGGGCATGGGCGAGATCGTCGAAGGCCAGAAGCTGGCTTACGACATGGAGCGCGACAACAAGTCGGGCAAGATGTCGGCCTGCAACCTGCAGGCTGCCTGATAGATCCGGGATCCGCTTTCCTTTGACCACGGATGTACTGGCACTGTCGAAGGCGTAGTCCCACGGAAGGTCAGGCGGTTCGCCTGGCCTTTTTTATTGCCCGGACATGGGCAGCCCTCCCGAAAGGAGATGTTATGACCGACCAGATCACCAAATCGCGCCAAACCGCCGAAATCGCCTTCGCCAAGACACAGTCGCAGTTCCTGGCGCGCAATCGCGTGCTCGACGAGCAGGATGCGATTGTTTCGGCGCGCGACGAAAAGACGATCCGCCTGCGCGAGGCACGCCTGACCCGAGAACGCGAAGCGCGCGAAGGCGCAACCGACGTCCTCGTCGCCAAGCGCGCGCGGCCCTGAAGCAACTCGAGAGATTGGAGACGAGATGAAATTCAGCAGAGATCATGGCCTGGCCGAGCGCCGGACGATAGCAACCGACGCCAAGGCGGCCTTGCTGCAAGCCTACAAGGCTGCCCATGCCGCAGCCGACCCCGAACGCGAGGCCCGCAAGGCCGAACGCGCCGCCCGCGCCGAAGAGCGCGCCAAGCGCCATGCCGAGCGCGACCGCCTGAAGATCGAGGAAAAGGCCCGCGCCGAGCGAGAGGCCCGCGAACGCGAGGAAGCGCTGATTGCCGAGGCACGTGCCGAAAAGGTCGCCCGGGAACAGGCGGAGAGCGCCCGCATTGCCCGCGTGGTCGAAGACGAAGCGGCCCGCAAGGCCGAGCGCGATCGCCGCTACGCCGCCCGCAAGGCGCGGCAGAACTGAGACCGAACTTTTGGGGCACTGTCCCGCCGAGGCGGGGCGATGCCCTTCGAGGCCGGGTGGCCATCGTGGCGTGCCACGGATGGTCCCAGTCCATCAATCTCATGTGATTATACTGGAAAACCTTCTGGCGAAGGACCATTTCTCCTGAAGAAGCCGGATGGGCTCGTCCCAGCCATCGGGCCAAAAGGAGTATGCCATGAGGAAGACTTTCATTCTCGCCGCTGCCGTCATTGCGGCCACTGTCGGGGCGGTTTCGGCCCAGGCGGGAACTACGTCAAAGCCGGTGGCTGGCCCCCCAAGGAAATCCTGTTCGGCAAGCAGTATAACGGCAATGTGTCCGCCGTCCGCGTCGATCGCGGCAGCTGGGAGCGCCATAGCTACCCGATGCAGGCCATATACCCGACCGGCAACAGCTTGGCACTTGCCCAGGCAGCCGTAACCGACGATCCGAGCCTGTCGGCTGCCCTCAAGGTCCGCGGCATCGCCCCGCACAATGTGCTGTGGGTCCAGACCGCCTTCAACGGCGGCAAGATCGTCTACTACCGCTGAACCAAAGCCTACCCACAAGCGAAACCCCGCCCTGGCGACAGGACGGGGTCTTTTGTCTGATCGGGTGATCGGCCCTCAGGCCCACTCGCCCTGACGCATGACCGGGACCTTCGAGCCGTCGGCGCGGATACCGTCGATATCAACCTTGTCGGAACCGATCATCCAGTCGATGTGGATCAGGGAGGAATTGCCGCCCTGCGCCTTGATCTGCTCCGGGGTCAGCGACGCGCCGTTCAGGAAACACTTGGAATAGCACTGGCCGAGCGCGATGTGGCACGACGCGTTTTCGTCGAACAACGTGTTGTAGAACAGGATGCCCGAGGCCGAGATCGGCGAGGAGTGCGGCACCAGCGCCACTTCGCCGAGACGGCGTGCGCCTTCATCGGTGTCGAGCACCTTGAGCAAGACCTCCTGGCCCTTCGAAGCCTTTGCCTCGACGATGCGGCCGCGCTCGAAGCGCACCCGGATGTCGTCGATCAGCGTGCCCTGGTGGGACAGCGGCTTGGTCGACGAGACATGGCCTTCGACCTTGAGCGCGTGCGGCGTGGTGAAGACTTCCTCCGTCGGGATGTTGGGATTGCAGGTGATGCCGTTCTTGGCCGTGGACGCGCCGCCGTGCCATTCGTGGCCGTCAGCAAGGCCGACGGTCAGGTCCGTGCCGGGGCCGGTGAAATGCAGCGCGGCGAAACGCTCACCGTTCAGCCAGCTCGACCGCTTGCGCAACTCCGCATTATGGGCCGCCCAGGCGGCGACCGGATCGGCCTCGTTGACGCGCGACGCGGCAAAGATCGCCTCGGCGAGCTTTTCGACGGCCTTCGCGATCGGCAGGTCGGGGAAGACCAGCTTCGCCCAGGAGGGGGTCGGATAGGAGCAGATGTTCCAGTTGATGTCGAAATTGGAGATATGCTCAAGCGCCGGCTTGTAGGCGATCGAGTTGGCCCTGTTGGCCCGCGCGACCTTGGCCGGATCCTGGCCGGAGAGTAGCATCGGATTGTCGCCGGCGATGGCGAGCCGTGCCGCACCGCCCTCGAAGGCCTTCGCCATGCCGTCATAGAGCCAGCCGGAGGCGCGGTCGAAGCTGCCGTCCGGGGCGTGGGCATAGCGCGCGAGCGTCGTTTCCTCGTCGGCGTAGAAGGTCGTGACGATGCCGGCCCCGGCCTTGTAGGCATGTCTGGTGATCAGGCGCACGAGCGGAAGGGCGGCCAGCGGCGCCGTCATCACCAGGTCCTGGCCCTCTTGCAGCCGGAGGCCGACCTTGATAGCGACTTCGGCAAGTTTTTCGAGGCGGACCGGATCGACGGCGGTTTCAAATTCGGGCAGGAATGTCATGGAATTGCCTGATGCTTGTTGGCGAGAGCGGACAAGCCTAACGGGCTTTGCGGCAAAATTGAAGGCGGTTGGACGGGGGATGCAGATGCTCAAGGCAGCATGGCTTTCGGCAATGATGGGGATGGTTGCAGCCGGGCTTGGCGGGGCATTACCGGCCGGCGCGATGGAGTTCGACCTGCAGATGTTCGGTCATCATGTGGCGGTCGAATCGACCGACGACGGCGAGGTGCTGAAGATCGACGAGCAGGAGCTTCACCGCAACAGTTACGTTCACATTGAACGCGTCACCGTCATCGACGGGACCCAGACGGTGGTCGGCACCTCTTCCGACGGCGGCAATGCCTGCGCCGCGACCCCCTTCGTCCTCAGCTGGCCCACGGGTGCCGCGCCCAAGCTCGATATGTTTCCGGAAGACTGCACCGCCGTGTCGTCGGGCGAAGAAGACGGCAAGCTGATCTTTTCCGCCGAACCTCTGCCCGGACAGGACGGCGAACGCTGGCGCTGGGATCCGGCGGGCGGCTTCGCATCCCTGGGCGCGGTTGCCTTCCGGTCCGATCCGGCCAAGGGCTGGGACAGGCTGGCGGTGGAGCCGCCGGACCATCCGTCCGGTCTCTACGACTTCGGCGAAATCGCTGATCAGCTCGACGCGCTTCTGGGCGGCGATGCGCAGGCGTTCAAGCAGATCATCACCGGTGTCGGCAGCGGCGAGATGCGGGAAGACGGCCTCTATGTCGGTACGACCTGCCTGCCCCATAGCTGCGGCGTGTTGGAGGCGATCGTGGTCGCCGACAGCAATACGCAGGAGATCTATCTCGCCTGGAAGCCACAGGATGCGAAGATCGTCGTCAGGCCCGAAGTGAAGGCTTGGCCGGCAGTGGCCAAGGCGGCGCTGCGCGACTGGGCGGCCACCTGGAACTGAGGAGAGGTCAGGCGCCAGCCGGATCGTCAGGCGACGAGCGGCGCGGCGATCGCCCCGAGCGCCTTGAGGGCCGCCTGCGGCGAGAGGCGCACCTGAAGCCCGCGCTGTCCGCCGTTCATATAGACCTCGGTCTCGGTCAGCGCCTCGACCTCGATGGCGGTCGGAACCGCCTTCTTCTGGCCGAAGGGACTGATGCCGCCGACCACATAGCCGGTGAGCTTCTCGGCCAGCACCGGCTTCATCATCGCCGCGTGCTTGCCGCCAAAGGCGGCTGCGAGCTTCTTCATCGAGACCTCCCGATCGGAGGGTACGACGACACAGACAGGCTTGCCGTCGAGTTCGGCCATCAGTGTCTTCAGCACCCGGTGCGGTGCCTCGCCGATGGCTTCGGCGGCCTGCAGGCCGATGCGTTCGGCATTCGGATCATAATCATAGGTGACGGTCGTGAACGGCACGCCGGCCTTTTCCAGGAACTGCGTCGCCCGGGTGGTCCTGGCCATGACGTCAAGCCTTCAGTGCGGCAGCGTAAAGCTCAGGCTTGAAGCCGACGAGGAGCTGCTCGCCCGCTTCCAGCACCGGCCGCTTGATCATCGAGGGCTGGGCGAGCATCAGGGCAATCGCTTTATCGCGGTCGAGATCCGTCCGGTCCTCATCGTCCAGTTTCCTGAAGGTCGTGCCGGCGCGGTTGAGCACAGTCTCCCAGCCCGCCACGTTGCACCACCGTTCGAGATGCGCGCGGTCAATGCCTGAGGCCTTGTAGTCGTGGAACTCGTAAGCCACGCCGTGCTCTTCGAGGAAGAGGCGGGCCTTCTTCATCGTGTCGCAGTTCTTGATGCCGTAAATGCGAACCTGCATCGGGTGCTCCTGGATCAAACGCAGGATCGCAGATAGCACGGCGCGCGGCGGCTGCAAATGCACCGTGTCCGGCCGGACGGCCCTCGGACCGCACCGGCCGTCTGTGCTTCAGGCGGCGAGCGATGGGGCGGCCGGTTCGATCATCACACGGTTGCGGCCGCCACTCTTGGCGGAATAGAGCGCATGATCGGCCCGGCGGATCATTTCGTCGAGGCTTTCTGCACAGGCCAGCGAGCCGCAGATGCCCGCACTGACCGTCAGGCGCAGCGCCAGGCCGTTGGCCGTCGCGAATTCCATGTGCTCCACGGCGCGGCGGACCATTTCGGCAATCGCCGCGCAGCGGTCGACCGGCGTGTTCGGCATCAGGAGCACGAACTCCTCGCCGCCCCAGCGGGCGAGCAGGTCGCCGCTGTGCACGACCGACTTCAGCAGGTTGGTGAACTCGCAGATCACCGTGTCGCCGGCATCATGGCCATAGCCGTCGTTGACCGCCTTGAACCCGTCGAGGTCGAACAGGATGAGAGAGGCGGGGACCTCGGCCTGACGGCAGCGCGCGAGCTCCTGCGACGCGAGATTGGTGAAGGCGCGGCGGTTGTTGATGCCGGAGAGCGGATCGGTATTGGCCAGCCGCTCGAGTTCGTGCT
>DAIMJJ010000040.1:0-23450 GCA_036722275.1 Rhizobium sp.
GCCGAGCGGGGTGACTTCCGCGAAGACCTCTACTATCGCCTCAACGTCGTGACGCTGTCGATCCCGCCGCTGCGCGAACGGCGCGCCGACATTCCCCTGCTCTTCTCGCATTTCCTCGCCCGCGCCGCCGAGCGCTTCAAGCGCGAGACACCCGTCGTGACGAACGAGACCCACCGGCACCTCGCCACCCATGACTGGCCGGGCAATGTGCGCGAACTGGCCCACTACGCCGAGCGCGTCGCTCTCGGGCTTTCGGACCCGCTGCCGGCCGCAGCAGCCGCGGCGGCGCCCTCATCCGCCGGACGACAGACGCTGCCGGAACGCATGGAAAGCCATGAGGGCGACCTCATCCGCGAAGCGCTTCGAGAGACCGGCGGCGATGTCCGCCGCACGATCGAGGCCCTCGGCATCCCCCGCAAGACTTTCTACGACAAGCTCCAGCGGCACGGCATCAACCGTGCCGACTTCGAAAACGGCGACTGAGAGCCCCTCGGGCCCTCGCCTCAGAGCGCCCTGGTTTCGGCCAGCAGATTGGCCGCTCCCTTCGCCAGCAGCCCGACATCGGTGCCGACGGCAATGAGAGTGGCGCCCGCCTCCCGCGACAGCCGGATCATGTCCGGGTCGGTCGTCATGATGCCGGCGGGCTTGCCGAGCGAGACGACCTTGCGGATCAGCGCGTCCACGGCCGCCATCACGTCGGGGTGGCGGGTATTGCCGGTATGGCCCATGTCGGCGGCGAGGTCGGCCGGACCGACCAGCACGGCGTCGACCCCTTCCGTCGTGACAATCGCTTCGACATTATCGATGCCGAGGCGGCTCTCGATCTGCACGATCAGGCACACCTGGGCGTTGGCCGTTTCCACATAGTCGGCGATACGGCCAAAATCAGAAGCGCGGCCAAGGCCGGCGCCCATGCCGCGGATGCCCTCGGGCGGATAGCGGCAGGCCCGCGACAGCCGCAGCGCTTCCTCGCCCGTCTCCACCATGGGAATGAGCAGGCTCTGCGCGCCGATGTCGAGCGCCTGCTTGATCATCCACGCCTCGCCCATCGGCAGGCGGACGACCGGATGGGCGGGATGCCGCGCAACCGCGGCCAGCTGGGCTGCCACCAGCGGGATGTCGTTGGGCCCGTGTTCCGCATCGATCAGGATCCAGTCGAAGCCGGACCCGGCAGAGACTTCGGCGGCATGCGGGCTTGCCAGGGCCACCCAGAGACCATGCAGCATCTCCCGCTTGAGGAGCGCTTGCTTGAAGGCGTTGAGGGGTGCGGGCATGGAGGTCTCCTCGAGGCAAGATGATGGCGAATGCCGCTCGTAACGTGCGATGATGTTCGTTGCCTCCGCACTACCGCAATTGCAGGCAGTGATCCAGACGAGGCAACGCAAGTTGGGGTCCGATTGAAAAGGCCCATGCGACCGTGATACGAGGGCGCTCCTTCCTCGACGACATCGAAAGAGTGCCATGCTTCCCTGGGTCCAGCTCGATTCCGCCAGCATCCCGGGAGGGGGCGGAGAACTCCGCCTCAAGCAGCGCGGCACCGAATTCTCGATCATGCTCGGCACCAACGAGCTGATGAACAGCCGCTTGAGCGGTTCGGAAGAGGCGCTGGCGACGCTCGCCTGGGAGAGGATCGCGCCGCGCGCGCGTCCGCATGTGCTGATCGGCGGCCTCGGCATGGGCTTTACGCTGCGCGCGGCACTCGCCGTCCTGCCTGCGGATGCGAAGGTGACCGTCGCCGAACTCGTCCCGGCCGTGGTCGACTGGGCGCGCGGGCCGATGGCCGACGTCTTCAAGGGCTCGCTCGATGATCCCCGCGTGGCGGTGCATGTGGGCGATGTCGGTGCGCTGATCGAACGCGCGCGCGGCGCCTTCGACGCCATCCTGCTCGATGTCGACAATGGCCCGGAGGGACTGACACGCGAATCCAATGACGGGCTCTACGATTATGCCGGTCTGCGCGCCTCAAAGGCCGCGCTGCGCCCGAAGGGCGTGCTCGCCGTCTGGTCGTCCGGCCCGGACCAGAGCTTCACGCGACGGCTGTCGACCATCGGCTTTGCGGTCAAGGAAGAGCATATCCGCGCCGGCCGCAAACGCGGCGCCCGCCACGTGATCTGGCTCGCCAGCACCGACAAGTCCACCGGCCCGGCAAAAACCTGAACCAGGACGCGACCTGCCCGGCCGCGCGAGCAGTCTATCGGTAACCTCAGCCCCAGAGGGCTTGGTCGGGCACCTGCATGATCGAGCCCTCGTAACGCACCGGCGACGGCCGGTCGGCGGCGAGCAGCAGCGGTCCGTCGAGATCGACGAAGCCCGCCCCTTGCGCGACGAAGAAGGCCGGCGCCATGGCGAGCGACGTGCCGAGCATGCAGCCGACCATGATCTTGTATCCGGCGGCCACGGCGGCGTCGCGCATCAGAAGCGCCTCGGTCAGCCCGCCCGTCTTGTCGAGCTTGATGTTGATCGCATCATATTTGCCGTGAAGATGAGCAAGCGACGCCCGGTCATGGCAACTCTCGTCGGCGCAGACGGGAAGCACGCGCTCTATGCCTCTCAGCGCCTCGTCCTTGCCCGCCGGCAGAGGCTGTTCGACAAGCGCGACACCCAGCCGGACCAGCGCCGGCGCAAGCGCCATATATTGCTCAACCGTCCAGCCTTCATTGGCGTCGACGATGATGCGCGAGCGCGGCGCGCCGGCGCGCACCGCCTCGATACGACCAAGATCGTCGTCCGTTCCGAGCTTGACCTTGAGAAGCGGCCGGTCGGCATTTTTCTCCGCCGCCGCGCGCATGCTCTCCGGCGTGCCGAGCGACAGGGTGAAAGCGGTCTCCACCGGGGACGGCGCAGGCAAACCGGCCAGCTGCCACACGGGGCAACCCGCCCGCTTGGCCTCAAGGTCCCAAAGCGCGCAGTCGATGCCGTTGCGGGCGGCTCCCGGTGGCAGACGTGTCTGCAGGCCCGAGCGATCGAGACCCGTGGCCAGATCGCCGGCAAGGTCGAGGATCGTCGCGATCGCGCCGTCAACCGTCTCGCCATAGCGGGCGTAGGGAACGCATTCGCCGCGGCCGATATGCACGCCATCGGTGACCGTCACCGTCACCACCCGGATCTCGGTGCGCGAACCGCGCGAAATCGTGAAGCTTCCCGCGACCGGAAAGACCTCTTCGACGGCGTCAAGCGTCAGACCCTTCGTCATCCTGTGATGTCTCCTTCGACCTTGCGGCGCGCCGCACCGCGAATCGCCGCCCCTTGCGTGTTGCGACATTCCTTTCTATATCCGTCAACAATTAGGTCGAGGCCTCATCGAACGCCGGACTGCAGATTGCCCCAATTCCGCGCCAGCAAGGCTGGTGATGGCAAGAGGGCGCCCGGCCCTCGCCTTCGAACGCATCAGATTGGCGGAATAGCCCTTGAATACGCTGGATTTTGACAAGAAGCCGGAAGATACGCGCGTTGTCGTGGCCATGTCGGGTGGGGTCGACTCCTCGGTCGTCGCCGGCCTGCTGAAAAGCGAAGGCTATGACGTACTCGGCATCACCCTGCAGCTCTACGACCACGGTGCCGCCGTTCACCGGGCCGGTTCCTGCTGCGCCGGCCAGGACATCGACGATGCGCGCCGCGTCTGCGAGACACTGGGCATCCCGCATTACGTGCTCGACTACGAACAGCGTTTTCGCGACACGGTCATCAACCCCTTCATGGAAAGCTATGTCGCGGGCGAGACGCCGATCCCCTGCGTCGCCTGCAACCAGACGGTCAAGTTCGCCGATCTTCTGGCGACGGCCCGCGAACTCGGCGCCGATGCTTTGGCCACCGGTCACTATATCCGCTCCAAGTCGGTGCCGCTGCCGAACGATCCGGGCCACCGCGCCCTCTTCCGGCCGATCGACAGCGAGCGCGACCAGAGCTACTTCCTGTTCGCCACCACGCAGGAGCAGATCGACTATCTCCGCTTCCCGCTCGGCGGGATGTCGAAGGCCGAGGTCCGCGTGCTGGCCGAGGACATGGGCCTCGTCGTCGCCCAAAAGGCCGACAGCCAGGACATCTGCTTCGTGCCGCAGGGCAAGTATGCCGACATCATCACCAAGCTCCGTCCGGATTCGGCGCTCGGCGGCGAGATCGTCCATCTCGACGGCCGTGTTCTGGGGACCCATGAGGGCATTCTTCATTACACGATCGGCCAGCGGAAGGGCCTCGGCGTCGCAACCGGCGAGCCGCTCTACGTCGTTTATCTCGACGCCCGCTCGCGCCGGGTGATCGTCGGCCCGCGCGAAGCACTCGAAACCCACCGCGTCTACCTGCGCGACATTA
This sequence comes from Rhizobium sp., assembly GCA_036722275.1. GTDB lineage: Bacteria > Pseudomonadota > Alphaproteobacteria > Rhizobiales > Rhizobiaceae > Allorhizobium. Next base: position 4,309 of record DAIMJJ010000040.1, read on the forward strand.
ACTGGCTCGGCGATGCCGCGCTGGATGAGACGGCGCGCGACGGTTTTGCCTGCTTTGCCAAGGTTCGCTCCACCCGTCCGCCGGCCCCGGCCGTGCTGCACGCGGACGAAAACGGCGTCTATGTCGATCTCGAAGTCGGCGAGGCCGGGATCGCGCCGGGTCAGGCCTGCGTCCTCTACGCCGCACCCGGCGCGGATGCCCGCGTCTTCGGTGGCGGTTTCATCGACCGTTCGGAGCGCGCCGCCGACGCGGAAAACCAGCTGAAGGCCCTGCTGGCAGGCCCGGTCGCCGCCTGATCGGCCGGCTGCGGACAAGTCCACAGAAGCGCTTCGGTTTTTGCTTGTCACGCGCTTGACACTGGCGGGATCATCGCCTTATAAGCCGCCCATCGCTTCGGACGGCTTCGAATTTCGACAAGCCTTCGCGATGTGTGGCGGGGTAGCTCAGGTGGTTAGAGCGTGGGATTCATAACCCCAAGGTCGGCGGTTCAAGTCCGCCTCCCGCTACCAAAAACTCTCTTTTCCAAGACCTTAGACATCTGAACCTCGCCGAGCGGCAAGGCCGCAGGCCTTTACGTCAGTCGTCCGGCTCCCTGCTTCGGAAGCGGTCGAAACCGGTTGCGAAACGCGCGTCGTCGCGCGGGTAAAGCCACCGCCCCAGACGCCGGAAGGCCGGATCGGACTGTTCGCGGAAAAACCCGATCGGATCGCGCCGATAGGACGCGGCATCATCGAGAGTGCCGACCCGGGCAATGACCGGCGCCACGACGAGCGGCAGGCCGTGGCGCCAGCCGAACAGGCCATAAGGGCCGCTGAGCGACCAGGACGCCGGCCTGCGCCTCGTGGACAGCAGGCGGCGCGCATCGGCCGGCACACCGACGTCCTGCCATTCCTTCATTTCGCCAAGCGTTGTCTCGAAACACCGAGGCGCCCCCGTTCGCGGATCGAAATAGCGCGCATAGAGCAGATAGACGCCGGCGAAGAGCGCCTCGAGGCTGAGCACACGCCCGCGGCGCGGACTGGCCTGGCGGTCATCGGTCAGCCCCCAGCCGGCATAGAAGGGCGAACCGGAAACGGTCACACGCTTGCCGCGCAGCAATGCCTCGAAGCCGGCAAGCGAGGTGATCGTGTAGACGTGTTCGACCGCGTCGAGTACGTCCGCCAAGGGGACAGGCCGCGTCAGCACATGGCAGAGCCCGGCCACCTCGGACGGATCCGAACTCGGCGAGCGCACGCCCTTCAGCACGTCCGGATGCGGCTTGTAGAGGATGGTCGCGCCCGGGTTCTCGGCCGCCGCCAGCCGCACCAGGTCATTGTTGAGGATCGGGCGCTCGGCGCCGAAGCGGATCGAGGCGTCGCTTTCGACCTGTCCGACGACGAGGATCCGGCGCCCCGCCTCTCCCGGCAGATCAAGCGGTCCGGCGGAAGGCTGCCCGCCATATTTGCCGATCCGCTGGGCGCGCATCGCAGCCATGCCCGCCCTCGCCCGCTCCATCAGCGCGGAATCACTATCGAAGTCATAGGTGCGAAGCAGATCCTCGAGGTCGGACGGCCCGCGGCTGTCGAAGAAGGGCCGCTGCCGGTCGATGGTCAGCGAGAAGGGCGCGCTCTGCCCGGCGCTGCCGCCGACCGATCGCAGAAAGCCGTCCTCGATGAAGTGAACGGGTATCCCTCGCGCTTCGAAAAACGCCGCCGCTGCCGTCGGCAGATTGGGGCCCCAGACGAGAACATCCGGATGGTCGAGCGCTGCGATGCGCGCCTGCCAGGTGCCGACGAAGGCGTCGTCGTCCAGGAAGAACGGCATGTAGTGGAAGTCCCATTCCGGGAAATACGCCTCCAGCACCGACCGCTTCCACTCATGGATATGGAAGGCGACGACAGGCTGGCGAGCGGTCGGGGTTCTCGGCATGGGCCGGGCTCAATCCTCGTTGGCGAACAATCGTTCATAGCCCGCCATAGCCGGGCCGACAATCGCCGCACGGCCATCCTTCCCGCACCCCGTCCGGCCCATGCGAAGCCCGGATCCGCCCGCCCGATCGGGTGGGCGACGACCATTAAGGATCCGAAAACCTTTCGTTAAATTTTAAGTAATATCCTAGAGGGCCTGAGTGAGGATAAACGATGCGTGGCGTAATTGTCGTTGGCCTTCTGCTGGCATTGACTGCTTGTGCGAAACCGCCGAGCCAGACCAAGAATGCCTGCGCGATTTTCGAACAGCGTGACGGCCTGTTCAACAATTGGCGGCGTGCGGCCGAAAAGACCGAGCGCGAATACGGCGTTCCCGTCCCGATCCTGATGGCGACGATCTACACCGAATCCGGATTCCGCCATAACGCCAAGCCGCCGCGCACGAAGCTGCTCGGCTTCATTCCGTGGAAGCGCAAATCCTCGGCCTACGGCTATTCGCAGGCGCTTGACGGCACCTGGGACCGCTATCAGCGGGAAACCGGCCGCTGGGCCGCGCGGCGCACCGATTTTGCCGATGCCATGCAGTTCATCGGCTGGTACCACCGCCAGACGGCCGACAAGACCGGCATTCCGCTCAACGACCCGTACAAACTCTACCTCGCCTACCACTCCGGCCATGCCGGCTATGTGCGCGGCAGCTGGCGCAACAACTCCGAGGCGCTGAACGGCGCCAGGCGCTTCACCGACATCACCTATACCTATGCGCGGCAGCTGAAGACCTGCCCGAACTGACGAGATCCACCGCAGAGCCGACGCGAAAAGGCCCGCACGAAGCGGGCCTTTTTGTCTTGGGTTTCCGTTACTGACGGAGTTATTCCGGATCGCCGACCGCCTGGATGGCGGAAATCTGCCAGTCGGTGCCGGGGCGGCGCACGAAGGTCCAGATCTCGGTCGATTCCGACAGATTGTCGGGATCGCCACTCACCACCCGGCCCGTCGCCCGCTCGCGCAGCACGTCGATGCTCTCGTAGCGCATGGCAACGGTCGCGTAGTCGACATTGCCTTCGCGCCAGCTTTCGGACACGTCGCCCTGGACGAGATGAACATCCCGCACCTCGTTCTTGACGCCCTTGGTGGCGTTCTCGCTGAGTTCCTCGGCAAGGTAGGACATGGCCTCCGGCGTGGTGATCCGACGCAGGCCGGCATAATCCTCGTTGGCATAGGCTGCCTGCATTTCCTTCAGGAGGCCTTCGAAACGCTCCAGATCCTGCTGCCCAATGCCGATCTCGTCGGTCGAGCCGGCCGGACCGCGCTGGGGAGACGGCATGCCGCCACCAAGGTTCAGACCGCCGATCTTGGGGATCTGGAAGCCCGGGCCGCCCGAAACGTCATTGCGCGGCGAAGGTGCCCCACCGGCCCCAGAATAGGAAGGCTGGCGGTTGGCGAACATGCGCATGGCGAAACGCACCAGGAAGAAGATCAGCACGCCCTGGAGCAGGAGGCCGAGGAAGCCGAAGCCGCCGCCGAAGCCCGTGCCCATCAGCATGCCGAACACGCCGCCCATCAAAAGACCGCCCATCAGGCCACCGGCGAGACCGCCGAAGAGGCCACCCGGACGTCCGGTCTGGGTCTGCTGCGCGTTCGGGGCAGTCGCCGGACGGGTCGCCTGGGTCTGCGGCGTCATCGTGCGCTCGATCGGAGCAGCCGGAGCCGGTGCGGTGCGCGTAGCCGCCGGCGCCTGGAAGGTGCGCGTGCCGCGGCTGCCGAAGCCGCCGCTGGCGCGCCGCGCCTCGGCGAAGTCGGCGAGCGTCAACATGGTCGCCAGACCGATCGCCAGAATTCCAAAAAACTTGCCGTAGCGCCGCATTTCATCTCCTCGTTTTAATGCCTGGGCGGATTTCAACATCCGTTGCGCCTTCATATGGCGTCGCCTCGCGGAGAATTGAAGCCTTGGCTGCCCGTTTTTCGATCACGATCGCGCCATCGGCTCGATCAGGCTCCCAGCGCGAGCTTGATCGCGTAAGCGACGAGCCCGACCGCCATCACGCCCGCGCACCACAGGCCGACAAACCAGCCAAGCCGTTTGAGGAGTGAGGTTCCGGCCATCAGTGATAGCCCTCATCCGGATCGATCTTGCCGCGGAACACCCAGTAGGCATAGCCCGTATAGGCCAGGATGATCGGCACCAGAACCGCCGCCCCGACCAACAGGAAGGCAAGGCTGGAATCGGGTGCCGCCGCATCCCAGATGGTGAGCGAGGTCGGGACGATATAGGGATAGAAGCTGATACCGATCCCGATATAGCCGAGCACGAAAAGACCGAGCGCGGCCACGAAGGGCTGTACGTCCTTGCCCGAGCGCAGACCGCTGAGGATCAGATAGAGGCAGCCGAGCACGAGAAGCGGCACTATGACCGAGAAGATCGCCGTCGGATAGCCGAACCAGCGCTCGACATAGAGCGGCTCCAGCCATGGCGTCCACAGGCTGAAGACGCCCATGGCGGCAACCGTGGCAACAGCGGCGCCATAGGCGAGACGCCGCGCCTTTTCGGCAAGCTCGCCTCGGGTCTTCATCACCAGCCAGGTCGCCCCGAGCAGCGCATAGCCGAGCACCAGCGCCACGCCGGTGGCCATGGAGAACGGCGTGAACCAGTCCCACCAGCCGCCGGCATAGGCGCGGTTCTCGACCGGAATACCCTGGACCAGCGCGCCGAGCGCCACCCCTTGCGCGAAGGCGGCCACCGTCGAGCCGCCGGCAAAGGCCCAGTTCCACAAATGCTCCGCCCGTCGGGTGCGCCAGCGGTATTCGAAGGCGACGCCGCGAAAGATCAGCCCGAGCAGCATGGCGATCAGCGGCGCATAGAGCGCCGGCAGGATCGTTGCATAGGCGAGCGGAAAGACGGCCATCAGCCCGCCACCGCCCAGCACAAGCCAGGTCTCGTTGCCGTCCCAGACCGGGGCGACGGAATTCATCATCTGGTCGCGGTCGGCCTTCTTCGGGAACAGCGGGAAGAGGATGCCGACCCCGAGGTCGAACCCGTCGAGAATGACATAGGCCAGCACGGCAAAGGCGATGAGGGCCGCCCAGATGAATGCAAGATCAATAACCATGCTTGCCTCCCGCAGTTTGCGCTGCCGGCGTGATGCCAGACGAGCGGATGGGGCCGTCGCCAAGGTCCGGCATCGGATCACGCGGCAGGCGCACCATCAGCCTGAGAATGTAGAAGGTCCCGGCCCCGAAGACGAGGAAGTAGACGATGATGAAGGCGATCAGGGAGGCCGCCACGGCAGGGGCCGCGATCGGCGAAACCGAATCCGCCGTCAGCAGATGCCCGTAGATCGTGTAGGGTTGCCGCCCGACCTCCGTGGTGATCCAACCGGCCAGAACCGCGACGAAACCGGCCGGCGCCATGGCGACGGCAATCCGGTGCAGCAGACGGTTTTCAAACAGCGTCCCGCGCCAGCGGCTCCACAGGCTGAAGAGACCGACGCCGAGCATGGCGAAACCGAGCGCCACCATGACCCGGAAGGACCAGAAGACGACGGCGACCGGCGGCTCCTTGTCGTCGTCGATCGTATCGAGACCGGCCAGCGGCGCATTGAGATCATGCTTGAGGATGAGGCTCGACAGCTTCGGGATCTGGATGGCGTAGTCGACGCGCTTCTCTTCCTGGTTCGGCAGGCCGAACAGGATCAGCGGCGCGCCCTCCGGATGGCTGTCGAAATGCCCTTCCATCGCCATGACCTTGGCCGGCTGATGCTCGAGCGTGTTGAGCCCATGGGCATCGCCGACGGCGATCTGGATCGGAGCAACGACCGCCGCCATCCACATGGCCATGGAGAACATGGTCCCGGCGCGCGCCGGCGAGGTTCGGCGCAGCAGGTGGTAGGCGCCGACGCCACCGACGACGAAGGCTGTCGTCAGATAGGCGGCAATGACCATATGGGTGAGCCGGTAAGGGAAGGACGGATTGAAGACGATCGCCCACCAGTCCACCGGTACGAACTGGCCGACATCGTTGATCGCAAACCCGGCCGGAGTCTGCATCCAGGAATTGACCGAGAGGATCCAGGTGGCGGAGATCAGCGTGCCGAGTGCAACCATCAGCGTCGACAGGTAATGCAGGCCAGGACCGACGCGATTGCGACCGAACAGCATGACACCGAGGAATCCGGCCTCCAGGAAGAAGGCCGTCAGCACTTCATAGCCCATCAGCGGCCCGATCACCGGACCGGCCTTGTCGGAGAAGACGCTCCAGTTGGTGCCGAACTGATAGGACATGACGATGCCGGAGACGACGCCCATGCCGAAAGCGACGGCGAAGATCGTCTTCCAGAAATCAAAGAGCTCGAGATAGACCTTGTCCTTCTTCCAGAGCCACAGACCCTCCAGCACCGCGAGATAGCTCGCAAGGCCGATGGAGAAGGCCGGGAAGATGATGTGGAAGGACACGGTGAAGGCAAACTGCAGCCGTGCCAGCAATTGCGCGTCGAAGGTCTCGAACATTGGTCTACCGCTCTCGCCATTCCTATCGAAGGTTTCAAGAGAGCAGATAGGCTCCGGCGCCCGGTGATCAATGCAACGGACGGGCCTGCGTCAACTTGACCACCGTCAAGTCCGCGCCATATGCACGAAAAAGGGCGCGGGCATTTCTGCCCGCACCCCGGTCGATGCTCCTGCGAGGAACCGGTCAGTCGACGTTGAAGCTCAGCGGCTTGGCCTGGCGGATCGCCGAATGGGCGACCAGCTTGTCGAGCACGTCCTGCTTGATCGGCTCATCGACATAGAGAAGCGCGATGGCGTCGCCGCCCTGCTTGTCGCGACCCAGCTGGAAGTTGGCGATGTTGACGCCGCCTTCGCCGAGCGTGGTGCCCATGAAACCGATCATGCCCGGCACGTCGGTGTTGGAGATGTAGATCATGTTGGCGCCGACATCGGCGTCCATGTTGATGCCCTTGATCTGGATGAAGCGCGGCTTGCCGTCGGAGAAGACGGTGCCGGCGATCGAACGGGTCTGGTTGGCGGTCGTCACCGTCAGCTTGATGTAGCCGTCATAGACGCCGGTCTTGTCCCGCTTGACCTCGGAGAGCACGATGCCCTTTTCCTTGATCATGATCGGCGCCGAAACCATGTTGACGTCGGACACCTGGTTGCGGATCAGGCCGGCGAGAAGGGCCGAGGTCAGCGCCTTGGTGTTCATCTGCGCGGTCGAGCCGTCGTAGAGGATCTCGATTTCCTTGATCGCGCTTTCCGTAACCTGGCCGACAAAGGCGCCGAGCACGTCGGCAAGCTTGATGAAGGGCTTGAGGATCGGCGCTTCTTCCGCGGTGATCGACGGCATGTTGATGGCGTTCGAGACGGCACCCTTCACCAGATAGTCCGACATCTGCTCGGCCACCTGCAGCGCGACGTTTTCCTGAGCTTCCGTGGTGGAGGCGCCCAGATGCGGGGTGCAGATCACGTTCGGCAGGCCGAACAGCGGGCTCTCGGTCGCAGGCTCAACCTCAAAGACGTCGAAGCCGGCGCCGGCGACATGACCGGACTTGATGGCTTCGGCAAGGGCTGCCTCGTCAACCAGACCGCCGCGGGCGCAGTTGATGATGCGGACGCCCGGCTTCGTCTTGGCCAGCGCTTCCTTGCCCAGGATGCCGCGGGTCTTGTCGGTCATCGGCACGTGCAGCGTGATGAAGTCTGCCTTGGCCAGCAGTTCGTCGAGCTCGACCTTGGTCACGCCCATTTCCTCGGCGCGTTCCTTGGAGAGGAAGGGGTCGTAGGCCAGAACGTGCATCTTGAGGCCAAGGGCGCGCGAGCACACGATCGAGCCGATATTGCCGGCGCCGATGACGCCGAGCGTCTTGCCGGTGATTTCGACACCCATGAACTTCGACTTCTCCCACTTGCCGGCCTGGGTCGAGGCGTCGGCGGCAGGAAGCTGGCGGGCGACGGCGAACATCAGGGCGATGGCGTGCTCGGCCGTGGTGATCGAGTTGCCGAACGGCGTGTTCATGACGATGATACCGCGGCGCGAAGCGGCCGGGATGTCGACATTGTCGACGCCGATACCGGCACGGCCGATGACCTTGAGATTGGTCGCAGCGGCGATCAGCTTTTCCGTCGCCTTGGTGGCGGAGCGGATGGCGAGACCGTCGTAGTTGCCGATGATCTCAAGCAGCTTTTCCTTGTCCTTGCCGAGCTTCGGCTGGAAATCGACTTCGACGCCGCGATCACGGAAGATCTGGACGGCGGTTTCCGACAGTTCATCGGATACGAGAACGCGAGGTGCCATTGCGAGGCCTCCTTCAAAGGGGTTCAGGTCTGGTACGAATGGGGAAATGGACGGCTTCGCCCCGCGGGCGAAGCCGGATCAATCTCAGGCGGCGGCCTTGAGAGCCGCTTTCTGGGTCTCGAAAGCCCAGGTGAGCCACGGCAGCAGCGCCTTCATGTCGGCGGTCTCGATGGTGGCGCCGGCCCAGATCCGGAGACCCGACGGAGCGTCACGATAGGCGCCGATATCGAAGGCAACGCCTTCCTTGTCGAGCGCCGTGACCATGGCCTTGGCAAAGGCGGCCTGGGCGTCGGCGTCGAGTGCGGCCACGTCCGTGTCGACGATGGTCAGGCAGACCGAGGTGTTCGAGCGGGTCTCCGGGACCTTGGCGAGGTTGGCGATCCAGTCATTGGCCTCGACGAAGTCGAACAGCACCTTGGCATTGGCGTCGGCGCGAGCCATCAGGCCGTTGAGCCCACCGATCGACTTTGCCCACAGGAGCGCGTCGATATAGTCCTCGACGCAGAGCATCGACGGCGTGTTGATGGTTTCGCCGGTGAAGATGCCCTCGATCAGCTTGCCGCCCTTGGTCATGCGGAAGATCTTCGGCAGCGGCCAGGCCGGAACGTAGCTCTCCAGACGCTCGACGGCGCGCGGCGACAGGATCAGCATGCCGTGACCGCCCTCGCCGCCCAGAACCTTCTGCCAGGAGAAGGTGACGACATCGAGCTTGGAAAAGTCCATGTCCTGGGCAAAGGCGGCGCTCGTGGCGTCGCAGATCGTCAGGCCCTTGCGGTCGGCCGGGATGAAGTCGGCGTTCGGCACGCGGACGCCCGAGGTGGTGCCGTTCCAGGTGAAGACGACGTCACGGTCGAAATCGACCTGGGCGAGATCCGGAAGCTCGCCATAGGGGGCCTCGAACTTGCGGACGTCCTTGAGCTTCAGCTGCTTGACGACGTCGGTGACCCAGCCGGCGCCGAAGCTTTCCCAGGCCAGCATGTCGATGCCGCGCTCGCCGAGCAGCGACCACATCGCCATTTCAACGGCACCGGTGTCGGACGCCGGAACGATGCCGATGCGATAGTCGGCCGGAACGTTCAGAATTTCGCGGGTAAGATCAATGGCCTGCTTGAGCTTGGCTTTGCCGACCTTGGCGCGGTGCGAACGACCGAGCGGGGCATCAGCGAGCGCTTCGAGCGACCAACCGGGGCGCTTCGAGCAGGGGCCAGAAGAAAAATGGGTGTTGTTCGGACGGAGGTCCGGCTTGGCGAGTGTCGTCATCGTGCTACCCTTCCAGGTATATGGCCTCTCGTTGGGGAGAGGTGTCCCGCCGCTGGAACTACGCCTGTCCAAAATCGCCGTCAAGAAAAATCGATGACGCAGAGAGAAGATTTTTTGCCGCACCTGCCGCAGGGAGGCGGCGATCCTAATCCACAACCATAACGCGAAAAGGCCGCCCGGTGGGGGCGGCCTTGCCTGGTCCCCGAAGGGACAGGATCACTTGTAGACGATCGGCTGCGGCGGGGGCTCATAGGCCACCGGCTGCTCGCAACCGCCGAAGAGGTAGCGGGCGCCGACATGGGCTTCGTGGCTGTAGAAGCCCTTGTCACGGCCGGGACCGCCATTGTCCTCGAAGCCGAACATGCCGCCGGCAAGCGTGTGGCGGAAGCGGTAACCGACATCGGCCTTGACGTTGCAGGTGACGTCGATCGAGGCGCCGGCCATCAGCTGATAGGCAAACCGCCAGTTGTGGTAACCGCCATGCGAAACGGTGTCGTCGCAGCCGCCGCCGTCGTCCTGGCACGAGGTGTTGCGCAGCTTGTCCCACTTCACGTAGGCGCCACCGATACCGGCACCGACGTAGGGCGTGATCATGCCATAGCTGCCGAGGTCGACATAGGCATTGGCCATCAGATGATAGGCGCGCATGGCCGAGACGTCGCTGGAGGTGCACGGCTCGAGCGGCGAGCCGCAGGTGCCGGACGTCGAGCCTTCGAAGTCGGTCTTGAACATGTAGTCGAGCGTCAGATCGGTGCGCAGATAGTTGTTCACCTGGTAACCGACACCGACGCCGAGCGCGAACTGATCCTTGAGTTCGGCATCATCGAAATCGACCAGATTGCCGTTGGAGCCCTGGAAGTATTCGGCGCCGCGCATCTTGTTGAAGTTGTAGCCGACATCGCCACGCAGGTACCAGCCGGAAGCCTCGGTGACTTCGACTTCGGGCGCGATGATCGGGGCAGCCGGTTCAGGCTGATAAATGTCGGCAGAATGGGCTGCTGTGCCGGCGAGCAGGACGGCAGCCACGGCGAAAAGGCTCGTCTTCATGGCAAGATACTCCAATATCCATCGTTGTTGCACGGGCCTTGTCGCGGCCGATGTTTCGATCAGCATGGATAATGAAGCACAAAGGTTAAGGTGCGCTTAACTACGTCTGTTTACCTTGATTTCCGGGCGTTCTGACGCTTCCGGTCCCTCGTCGGCCCTGTCCGCTCCCTTCCCTTCCAAGCCAGAGCACTCAAAGCAAAAGGGGCCGGACATCTCCGACCCCTTTGCTGCAATCCTGAAAGAACGTAAGTCGGCCTTATCCGGCGCGCCGCATCGGCTGTCCGCCATAGGTCGGTTGGCTTGCCGTATGACCGCCGCCGAGCGTGAACTGGCCCAGCCGCTGATCCATCTCGCCCGCCTCCTGCGCCAGGCGATGGATGGCCGCTGTCGTTTCTTCGACCATAGCGGCATTCTGCTGGGTCATGGCGTCGAGCTGGTTGACCGAACCGTTGATCTCGGAGAGGGTCTGCGCCTCGTCGCGCGTCGAACTCATGATCTCACTGATGCGGCCGTTGATCGCCAGCACATGCGATCCGATGCCCTCAAGCGCCGCCCCGGCCCTTTCGACCAATGTGACGCCGTGCTCGACCTCGGTCGTCGACTTCGCCAGGAGACCAGCGATCTGCTTGGCAGCCGCGGCGGAGCGCTGGGCAAGCTCCCGCACCTCCTGCGCGACGACGGCAAAGCCCTTGCCGCTTTCACCCGCGCGGGCGGCCTCGACCCCGGCATTCAGCGCCAGCAGGTTGGTCTGGAAGGCGATCTCGTCGATCACACCGATGATCTGGTTGATCTCCTGCGACGAACCCTGGATCGCTTCCATCGCTGCGATGGTCTCGCGCATGATCGTGCTCGACTGTTCCGTCTCGGTCTTGGCGTTGCGGGCGATCCGCTCGGCATCCTCGGCACGGGCGATCTGGGTGCGCACCCCTTCGGTAATCGCCTTGATGGCGCTCGCCGTTTCCGTCAGCGCTGAGGCCTGGCGCTCGGTACGTTCGGCCAGCTGGTCGGCACCGGCGCGCATCTCGTCCGAGCCCTCGCGCACAGCGACCGAATTGCCGCCAATGCCCGCCAACGTGACGCTGAGCGTCGAGAGCGCCTTGTTGAAGTTGTGACGCAGTGATTCGAGTTCGGCCGGGAAGGTCGTGCGGATCTCGTAGGCGAGATCGCCCTGGGCCAGCCGGTCCAGCCCCTCGTCGAGCGCTGCAACGACCGCCTGCAGGCTCTTGGCCTCCGTCTCGCGCTCGGACATGCGCTGGCGGCGTTCGATGTCGGCCCGCTCGCGCTCGCTGCGGGTCTCCGTCTCCATCCTCTGCTGCTCGATCAGCCCGATGCGGAAACGTTCGAGCGCCTTGGCCATGGTGCCGATCTCATCGCCGCGATCCTGGTTGGCGACGGCCTCGTCAAGCTTGCCGTTGGCGACATCGCCGGTGACCGCGGCCAGCCGGACAAGCGGAGCAAACAGCCGGCCGGTGAGATAGCCGGTTGCAATCGCCATGACGGCCAGGACGACGAGCGCGGTCACGAACAGCGTCATGGCGATGTGCCAGGAGCCGGCGCCGAGTTCGGCCTGGGTCAGGCTCTCGGTCACGAGATAACGGTCACCGCCATAGGCCACGGGGCGGCCATAGGCGTTGGCCGGACCGTCGGCGCGTTCGAAACGGGAGATCACGATCTCCTCGCCGGCAATCGCACCCGAAGGGAAGCCGAAGGGGGCAGCCGAAATATCGATGAGCTTGCCGTCTGCCGACAGGCTGATACCCGTTCCGTCTTCGGACAGGACGGCCACCTGCTCGCCACTTGCGGGATCGATACCCTTGGACAGGATGCTGATGATGGCGCTGTCCTTGAGCTGGAACAGGATCGCCCCCTTGAAGGCGCCGAACTTCACCACCGGAACCGCGAAATAGATGTCCGGCGACTCCGGGTTGGCTCCGGCTTTCAGACCGGAAAAGCGCGTCGGGGCGAAGTCCTCGGTGGCCTTGGCGGCTTCTTCGGCGCTCCGTGCGAAGGCGCGGCCGAGCCCGGTGCCTGCCAGCGGGCCCTTGGCGACGTTTTCGGCGAAGGATTCACCCTTGCGATAGGAATAGACGATGTTGCCGGCCTGGTCGGCAATCAGCAGATCGCGGAACTGGGTGCCGTCGAGAACACCGGCGACCTGCCCCTGCACGGTTTCGTGGCTCGAATAATAGAAGCCGCTCGGCCCCTCGGGCTTCAGCAGTTTCTCCGGCTCGGCCGGATGCGGGTTCCGGGTGACAAAGACCTCGCGCAGTTCCTTGCGGGCGTCACCGGAGGTCTTGACGATCGTGTTCCAGCCGCTCTTCATCGCCGTGATCGACTGCTGCAGGCTCTCGATCTTGGCAATCGAGGTCGCCTGGTTCTCCAGCTGTGCCAGCTGTTCCTTGAGGATGTCGCCGCGGAAGGTGAGCGTCGAGCGCATGGACCCGAAGGTCTGCTCCTCGAAGAGGGCGCTGGATGTCGAGTAGGCCAGCACATTCAGCAATCCGACCGACAGCACGGTCAGGAGCAGGAAGATGCCGATGACCTTGGAGGACAGCGAATTGAAACGAATCATCATCTGAAATCCCGTATATTGCGCCGGTTTTGCGCCTGTGCGTTTTCATGGCGTCGAAATGGCGAAGAAGCGCACTTCTCACCATCAGATGCCCCACGGTCGGGATTTTTCTTTAAATGGCAGTTAAAGCCTGCTGCAATTTCTCATCACCGCGCAGGATTCACCGATTTTTCCACGGATCGGCCGATTATTCGCGGAGATCAGCGAAAATTTCCGCGGATTTCAGGCGCGCATCCAGCGCGTGGATCGGCATGGAAATGATGAGTTCATCGGCGCCGGTCACCCGCAGGAACTCGTCCAGCTGCGATCTCGCGGCGTTTGCGGCACCGACGACGGCATAACGCAGCGTATGTTCGACGCCATAACGCTCAATTTCCGTCCAGATGCCGTCCATCGTTTCCACGGGACGGGGGAACGGCTTGCGCACATTGCGCCTGAGATTGACGAACTGCTGCTGGGCCGACGTGAACAGGCGCTGCGCTTCGGCGTCGCTGTCGGCAGCAACCCCCATGATCCCCACCATGACATAGGGCTTGTCGAGCTCGGGGGACGGCTGGAACCGCTCGCGATAGATGGAGATGGCCTCCATCAGCTGGTCGGGCGCGAAATGCGAGGCGAAGGCGTAAGGCAGGCCAAGCGCGGCCGCCAGATGCGCGCTGTAGAGGCTGGAGCCCAGGAGCCAGAGCGGCACATGGCTGCCCATGCCGGGCACCGCCATCAGTGCCTGATCCTCGGACGGTGCGCCGAGCAGCCGCTTGAGCTCGAGAATATCGTGCGGGAAACTCTCCGTACCTGCCGCCATGTTGCGCCTGAGCGCCCGCGCCGTGCGCATGTCCGTTCCCGGCGCCCGGCCGAGCCCGAGGTCGATGCGGCCTGGATAAAGCGCCTCGAGCGTACCGAACTGCTCGGCGATCACCAGCGGCGCATGGTTGGGCAGCATGATGCCGCCCGAGCCGATGCGGATGCGCTGCGTGGCCGCCCCGACATGGGCGATCACCACGGAAGTTGCGGCGCTGGCGATGCCGGGCATGCCGTGATGCTCGGCCAGCCAGAAGCGATGATAGCCACACGCCTCCGCCTTGATCGCCAGCTGCCGCGACGCCTCCAACGCCTCGGACACTGAGTGACCTTCGGAGATCGGGGAGAGGTCGAGAATCGAAAAGGGGATCATGGCAGGCGTCCGTTCGGCTTTTGCATCGAGCGCATAATGTATGAAGCGCGAGGACGAAAGCCAGTGGCGGGATGACGAATTCCGCTGATCGTCACTTCAGTGTTTTTGTTTTGTTCACTTAGTTCTGGCGGACCTAGAGGCCCAAGGATAGAGTGACTCCATGCAAGACACGATTCGAATCATCGGCATCGATCCCGGCCTGCGACGCTGCGGCTGGGGGATCATCGAGACGCTCGGCAACTCGCTGCGCTTCGTCGCCTCCGGCACGGTCACTTCCGACGGTGACATGGATCTCGCCTCGCGCCTATGCCAATTGCATGACGGCCTCGCCGAAGTCGTCCACGCCTATCAACCGCACGAGGCGGCCGTCGAACAGACCTTCGTCAACAAGGACGCCGTCGCCACCCTGAAGCTCGGCCAGGCGCGCGGCATCGCCATGCTCGTTCCAGCCCGCGCAGGCCTGAGGGTCGCCGAATACGCCCCGAACGCGGTGAAGAAGGCGGTCATCGGCGTCGGTCATGGCGAAAAGCAGCAGATCCACATGATGCTGAAGATCCTGATGCCGAAGGCCGAGTTCAAGGGCAATGACGCCGCCGACGCACTGGCGATCGCCATCTGCCACGCCCACAATCGTGGCGGGGAGCGCATGCGCAAGGTCTTGGCCAGCGCCTAGTTTGTTCTTGACTTGTTCCGGCCGGCGCTTTAAGTAATACCAAAGAGGTATTACCATGCGCGTGACCGAAAAAGGCCAAGTGACGATCCCCAAGGAAATCCGGGACAGGTTGAACATCGTCCCGGGATCCGACGTGGATTTCATTTCCACCGACGAGGGCGCCTTGCTGGTCAAGCTTGGTGAACCGGACGATCGGAAGATCCGCAATTTCGAGGAATGGGCGGCCAGCGTTCAGGGACTGCTCGATCTTCAGGGTATGACCACCGAAGATTATATGGAGTGGATCAGGGGGCCGCGTGAAGATTTCGACCCTCGTTGACACCAATATCCTGGTCGATCTGCTCGGTCCGGCGACACGTCATCGGGAATGGTCCGTTAAAGCGCTTGGATCGTGCCGACACGAAGGCGACCTCATCCTCAGCCCGATCGTCTGGTCTGAGATCGCGGCCTCCCCGATACGCGAGGACGAACTGACCGTTGCATTGTCCTGGCTGGACATGGCGCGGGAAAGCATTCCCTTCGAGGCTGCGTTTCGGGCAGGTAAGGCCCATCGCGCTTACCGACTGGCTGGTGGGCAACGTGAGCGGACATTGCCGGATTTCCTGATCGGCGCGCATGCCGAATGGCGCCACCATCGGCTGCTGACGCGTGATGCGCCGCGCTATCGGTCCTATTTCCCCACCCTTGATATTGTCTCCCCCGAAACCCATCCCTGACGGACACTCCCCATGATCGGCAAGCTCAAAGGCACTCTCGAGGAAATCGGCGACGACTATGCGCTGATCGACGTGCACGGTGTCTGTTACGTCGCCTATTGCTCTGCCCGCACGCTGTCGCGCCTCGGCTCGCCCGGCGAGGCGGTCGTCCTCTTTATCGAGACCTATGTGCGCGAGGATCAGTTGAAGCTCTTTGGCTTCATGACGGCGCTTGAGCGCGAATGGTTCAACATTCTGCAGAGCGTGCAGGGGGTGGGCGCCAAGGTGGCGCTGGCCCTTCTGTCGACGCTAACGCCCTCCGAACTCGCCAATGCCATCGCCCTCCAGGACAAGACGGCGGTTTCGCGCGCGCCCGGTGTCGGCCCCAAGGTCGCAGTGCGCATCATCACCGAGCTGAAGAACAAGGCACCCGCCTTTGCCGGCGAGGCCTCTGCCAATATCGGTCTCAAGCAGGAACTCGGCGAAGGCGTGGCCCCCGCCCCGGTCGCCGACGCGGTCTCGGCGCTCACCAATCTCGGCTATTCGCGCGAGCAGGCGGCCAACGCCATTGCAGCCGCCCTGAAGAATGGCGGCGAAGGCGCCGACAGCGCCAAGCTCATCCGGCTGGGCTTGAAGGAGCTGTCGCGGTGACTATTCGCCAGATTTTGCAGTTTTCGGAGATTCCGGCTATGGTCGGAAATTCACTGAAACGTCGGAGCACCTCATGAAAGTCTGGGAAATGACCCTATCTCCAAAGGGGCAGATCACCATTCCGAAGGAAATGCGGGACATTCTGGGTCTTCGCCCCGGGGATCAGGTGATCTACAGCTTGATAGACGGTGAGATTGTCATCACGCCGAAGAACATTGATTTTCAGAGCCTCGCAGGGCTCCTCGGATCGCCTCCCAACGGCCCGGCGACGCTCGAAGAGATCGATGAGGCCGTCGTTGCAGCGGGGGGCGCCAGCGTTTTGTCGACATCTGGTGACGACCGATCGGACGTCGCGGCATGAAGCTCGTTGGTCTCGACACCAATATCGTCATCCGGCTCCTGACGAACGACGATCCCGACCAGAGGCGGTCGGCCTTGCAGTTCGCAGAGCGATTGGGAAAAGACTACTTGGCCTTTTTGCCGCTCATTTGCGTCGTTGAACTCGATTGGGCGCTGCGATCGCGACTCGGCTACACGCGATCAGACGCATCGAATGCGATCTCCAAGCTTCTCCGGGTCCGAGGCCTGACGGTGGAACATCACGACATCGTTGTGAAAGCACTTCGGCAAGTGGCGCAGACGAACGCCGATTTCGCAGACGCCCTGATCGCCGCCAGAGCCATTGAAGAAGGCTGCGTCGCGGTGAAGACCTTTGACAAACGCGCCGCGACCCGCGTGCCCGGCATGGAACTTCTCGCATGAGCACCCCGAACCCCATCCTCTCCCCGGAAAAGCGCGGCGAAGACCTCGATACGGCGCTGCGCCCGCAGTCGCTCGACGAATTCACCGGCCAGGCTGAGGCACGCGCAAACCTCAAGGTCTTCATCGAGGCGGCCAAGAATCGGGGCGAGGCGCTCGACCACGTGCTGTTCGTCGGACCGCCCGGACTTGGCAAGACGACGCTCGCGCAGATCATGGCCAAGGAACTCGGCGTCAACTTTCGCTCGACCTCCGGTCCGGTCATCGCCAAGGCCGGCGACCTCGCAGCGCTGCTCACCAATCTCGAAGAGCGCGACGTGCTCTTCATCGATGAGATCCACCGGCTCAATCCGGCCGTCGAGGAAATCCTCTACCCGGCGATGGAAGATTATCAGCTCGACCTCATCATCGGCGAAGGCCCTGCGGCGCGCTCGGTGAAGATCGATCTCTCGAAGTTCACGCTGGTGGCGGCGACCACCCGCCTCGGCCTCTTGACGACGCCGCTGCGCGACCGCTTCGGTATCCCGGTCCGCCTGTCCTTCTATACCGTCGAGGAGCTGGAAAGCATCGTTCGGCGCGGCGCCCGGTTGATGGGGCTCGGCATGACCGACGAGGGCGCACGAGAGATCGCGCGCCGCGCCCGCGGCACGCCCCGCATCGCCGGCCGCCTCCTGCGCCGCGTGCGCGACTTCGCCGAGGTCGCCCGCGCCGAAGCCGTGACCCGTGAAATCGCCGACGAGGCGCTCACCCGCCTTCTGGTCGACAATATGGGCCTGGACCAGCTCGACAAGCGCTACCTGAACATGATCGCCATGAATTTCGGCGGCGGCCCGGTCGGCATCGAAACCATCGCCGCCGGCCTCTCGGAGCCACGCGACGCGATCGAGGACATCATCGAGCCCTACATGATCCAGCAGGGCTTCATCCAGCGCACGCCGCGCGGGCGGGTGCTGACAAACATCGCCTGGAAACATCTCGGCCTGCAACCGCCGAAGGATCTGGAGGCCGCACAGTTCCGGCTCACGCTGGAGGACGAGTGAGCGGCATCGAGGATGGCATGTCGCCGGATCCGCGAAGGCAAGGAGGCTGACTGTCGATGACCGAGACCGGCAATGCCAACCGCATGTTCCGCAAGCTCGCCCGCGCCAATGCGCTCGCCAATCTGCGCCTGCACACAGCGGTGGCAGCCTTGCAGCCCGGGGAATTCGAGGCGGTCCGCACCGGCTTCTTCCCCTCGATCCGCGCGACGCTCAACCACATCCTCGTCGTCGACTGGTTCTATGTCGACGCCCTGGAAGGCGGCACACTCGGGCCGAAGGCCTGGGAGAACGAAGAGCCGTATGCCGACCCGGCCGAATTGAAAGCCGCCCAGAGCGCGGTCGACCAGCGTCTGATCGATTTCTGCGATCGCCTGAAGCCCGACGACTTGGCGCGCACCGTTTCGGTCCACCGGGGCAGCCGCGTGCAGACGGACCGGGCCGATGACATTCTCAGCCATCTCTTCCAGCACCAGACGCACCACCGTGGCCAGGTTCATACCATGCTGTCGGGCACCAGCGTGAAGCCGCCGCAACTGGACGAATTCATCGTCGGCGACGACAGGGCCGCCCGGGCTGCTGAAATGGCGGAACTCGGCTGGAGCGAAGCGGACCTGATGGCCTGATCGGTTCAGGCAGTAGCGCTGTCGGCGAGACAGTGGACCGTGCTTTCCAGCAATGACAGCCCGCCGGGCTTCCAGCCAAGCGCTCGGATCTTGTCCGTGACCATTTCCGCGACAACGGTCTTGTCCGCCGGCGGGGGTAACGGATGCGACGATCCGGTCGCCGATTTCAACACCGAGAGGATTTCGTGGGTATCGCTCACGAGATCGGAGACGTTGAACAGCTCCCCGCCCACCTTCGCCGTATCGCTCTCCAGCATCAGCCGCACCGCCTGGCCGACATCGCGTCCATGCACTTCCGAGCCGGCACGCGTCGGCACCGCCTTGCCCGACAGATAGTCGGCGAACAACCCGTCCCACTTGTTCGGCCGAAAGTGCCCATAGACGCCGGTCAGCCTGAGGCTCGATCCGGCAAAGCCCGGACCCGACACGTCCGTGAGCACCTGCTCAGCGAGCAGTTT
>DAIMJJ010000041.1:0-8989 GCA_036722275.1 Rhizobium sp.
AGAAGCAGGGCGGCAAGTGGGAAGACTCGCCGATCGCCGGCGGCGGCGGCGATGCGGCCATGACCGCGCTCCGCGCCCGCGTGATGGCCGGCAATCCGCCGGCGGCTGTGCAGCTGAAAGGCCCGGGTATCCAGGAATGGGCCGATCAGGGCAGCCTTGCCGATGTCGAGGACGTGGCCAAGGCCGAAAAATGGGATGACGTCCTGCCGCCGTCCATGGCCGACATCATGAAGTATCAGGGCAAGTACGTTGCCGCCCCGGTCAACGTCCATCGCATCGACTGGATGTGGATCAATCCCGCCGTGCTCGCCAAGGTCGGCGCCGAAGTGCCGAAGACCTGGGACGAGTTCAACGCGGTGGCCGACAAGCTGAAAGCCGCCGGCATTACCCCGCTCGCCCATGGCGGTCAGCCCTGGCAGGACGCGACGGTCTTCGAGACCATTGTGCTGAGCATGGGAGCCGATTTCTATCGCAAGGCCCTGATCGAACTCGATCAGGAAGCGCTGACCGGTGATACCATGGTCAAGGTCTTCGACCAGCTCCGCAAACTGCGCGGCTATGTCGATCCGGGCTTCTCCGGCCGCGACTGGAACCTCGCGACCGCCATGGTGATGAATGGCGAAGCCGGCTTCCAGATCATGGGCGACTGGGCCAAGGGCGAGTTCCTCGCCGCCGGCAAGGTGCCGGGCAAGGATTTCATCTGCGCTCCCACACCGGGCAACGGCTACAGCTTCAACACCGACAGCTTCGCCTTCTTCAAGGTATCGGGCGAAGACCGCATCGAGGGCCAGAAGGTACTCGCGAGCCTGATCATGTCACCCGAATTCCAGGAGACCTTCAACCTGGCCAAGGGTTCCATCCCGGCCCGCACCGACATCAAGCTGGACAAGTTCGACAGCTGCGCCCTCAAGTCCCACGAGGACATGACCGCGGCCGTGAAGAACAATACCTTCGTTCCGTCGATGGCGCATGAAATGGCCGTTCCCCGCACGGTGCGCGGCGAATTCCTCGACGTCATCACCAACTTCTTCAACTCGGACATGAGTTCGGCTGACGCGGCCAAGGCCATGGGCGAGGCTGTGAAGCGCGCCCAGTAAGTCCGGCAGGATCGAAACATCGGAGCCCGGCTGGTCCGGGCTCCGGTGAACTTGCCTGACGCAAGGGGCGGAGACCCCGCGGCCCGTCGGGGCGGCACCGCAAGTGGGAGGAATGGAGATGAATGCCAGGAGCCGAAGGCTCGCCTTCGATCGCTTTTTCGAGCGATGGCTGCCGCAAATCGTCGTGTCGCCGATCTTTGCCACAAGCCTGCTGTTCGTCTACGGCTTCATCGCCTGGACGGTCTACATCTCCTTCACCAAATCCGGCGTCATGCCGAACTACACCCTCGTCGGCCTGACCCAGTATGACCGTTTATGGAGCACGCCGCGCTGGTTCGTCGCGCTTGAAAACCTGTTCATCTTCACCACGCTGTTCATCGTCGGCTGCATGCTGATCGGCCTCTTCCTGGCCATTCTGCTCGACCAGCGGATCCGGGCCGAAGGCATGATCCGCACCATCTATCTCTACCCGATGGCGCTGTCCTTCATCGTCACGGGCACCGCTTGGAAGTGGATCCTCAACCCGACGCTCGGCATTGAGAAGATCATCCAGGGCTGGGGCTTTCCCGATTTCGATTTCGACTGGCTGGTCGATCCGAACATGGCGATCTACACCATCGTCATCGCCGGCGTCTGGCAGTCGTCGGGCTATGTCATGGCCCTGTTCCTCGCCGGTCTGCGCTCCGTCGACGACGAGATCATCAAGGCGGCGGCGATCGACGGCGCGGGCCCGTTCCGGACCTACTGGAGCATCATCCTGCCGATCGTCCGGCCAGTTTTCTTCTCCGCCTTCATCGTCCTCTCCCATCTGGCCATCAAGAGCTTCGATCTGGTCATGGCACTCACCGGCGGGGGGCCGGGATATGCGACCGACATGCCGGCGACCTTCATGTATTCCTTCGCTTTCCAGCGCAGTGAACTCGGCACCGCGGCCGCGAGCGCCGTCATGATGCTGGTCACCGTAACCGCGATCTTCATCCCCTATCTCTATTCGGAACTGAGGAGGCCGGCGAAATGAGCAGAGCCGCCACCTCTGGAATTGTCCGCCCCAAGGGCCTGAAGAATACGCTGCTGCGCCTGCTGCTCTTCGCCATTCTCGGGCTCTTCTGCCTCTACTATCTGGCGCCGCTCTTCGTCATGATCTCGACTTCACTGAAGTCACTCGAAGAGATTCGCACATCGTCGCTGATCAGCCTGCCGAAAGAGGTCACCTTCGCCGCCTGGGAGAAGGCCTGGAGTTCGGCCTGCGTCGGCGTGCGCTGCACCGGCCTGCAGCCCTATTTCATGAACTCCATCCTGATGGTCGTTCCGGCGGTCGCCATCTCCACCCTGCTCGGGGCGCTCAACGGTTACGCTCTGACCAAGTGGAAGTTTCCCGGCGCCGACATCATCTTCGCGCTGATGCTGTTCGGCTCCTTCATCCCCTTCCAGGTCGTGCTGCTGCCCATGGCCCGCATGCTCGGCTATTTCGGCCTGGCCGGCAGCGTCTACGGCCTGATCCTGGTGCACACGGTCTACGGGCTTTCCTTCACCACGCTGTTCTTCCGCAACTTCTTCGTCAGTGTGTCGGACGGCATCGTCCATGCGGCGAAGATCGACGGTGCCGGCTTCTTCCGCATCTTCTTCACCCTGCTCTTGCCCATGTCTCTGCCCACCATCGTCGTCGCCGTCATCTGGCAGTTCACCCAGATCTGGAACGACTTCCTGTTCGGCGTGGCCTTCACGGTCGGGGACAGCAATCCGGTGACCGTGGCGCTCAACAATATCGTCGCGTCGAGCACCGGCGTGAAGGAATACAATGTCGACATGGCGGCCGCGATCATCGCGGCGCTTCCGACCCTGCTCGTCTACATCGTGGCGGGAAAATACTTCGTCCGCGGTCTGGCCGCCGGTGCCGTGAAAGGGTGATGCAATGGCAAAGGTAGAACTGCGGGACGTCTGGAAAAAATTCGGCAATGTCGAGGTCATCAAGGGTGTGAGCATCGACCTTGAGGACGGCGAATTCGTCGTGCTGGTCGGCCCCTCCGGCTGCGGCAAGTCCACGCTTCTCAATCTGATCGCCGGTCTGGAGACCCTGACCAGCGGCGAGATCCGCATCGGCGATACGCTGGTCAACGACGTGCCGCCGAAGGATCGCAATATCGCCATGGTGTTCCAGTCCTACGCGCTCTATCCGACCAAGACCGTTCAGGAGAACATTACCTTCGGCATGCAGACCCGCGGCGTCGATCGCGCCGTTCAGGACAAGGCGCTCGCCGACGTCTCGCAGCTCCTGCACATCGAGCAACTCCTGGACCGTAAGCCGGGTCAGTTGTCGGGTGGCCAGCGCCAACGCGTCGCCATGGGCCGCGCGCTGGTGCGCAATCCCGACGTTTTCCTGTTCGACGAGCCGCTGTCCAATCTCGACGCCAAGCTGCGCATTGAAATGCGCACGGAAGTGAAGAAGCTGCACCTGCGCCTCGGCAAGACCATCGTCTATGTCACCCATGACCAGATCGAGGCCATGACTCTTGCCTCTCGCATTGCCGTGATGGACAACGGCCATGTCCGGCAGTTCGGCACGCCAGAGGAGATTTATGAGAACCCGGTCGACCTGTTCGTCGCCGGCTTCATGGGCTCGCCTTCGATGAACATCGTGAAAGGCAAGGTCATCAACGACGATGGCTATGCGATTGCCGTCACCGACGAGGAGGGCACGATCCGCTTTCCCCTCGGTCCCGAACAGGTCGCCAAGGTCAAGGGGCGAGAGGGCACGGAGATCCATCTCGGTCTGCGCCCTGAAACCATTACGCATGTCGGCGCCCATAGCGGCGTCCTGCAGCCCCAGCTGTTCGCGTTCGAGCGGGCGGTCGACGTCGTCGAGCCGACAGGCCCTGACACCATGCTCGTCTTCACCCTCGGCGGAGCGGAAGCGATTGCGCGCGTCCGCCCTGAAGAGCGGGTCAAGCCGGGCGAGATCTTCCGCTTTGAGGTCAACATGAACAAGGCCAAGCTGTTCGACGGCGAAACGGGGATACGCCTGTAAGCGAAGGCTCGCGCTCGCGGCCGGTGGAGGTCAGCTCCTGTTTGCCGCGTAGAGCGACAGCACATCGGCCCGGCGGCAAAGCTCGGTGCCCGAGGTCATGACCGCCGCAGCGCCGGCAGCGAGACCGAAACGGAAGGCCTCGTCGATCTCGTGTCCTTCCGCGAGCGACCAGGTCATGGCGGCGACGAAACTGTCACCGGCCCCCACAGCCGACTGCACCGGCACGTCGATCGCCGGCACGCGGCGAATACCGTCTGCGCCGACAAGAATCGCACCGTCCGCTCCGAGCGTGACGGCGATGTAGTCCGCCGCGCCGCTGCGAACGATCGACTGGGCAGCGGCACCGGCATTCTCGTGGTCGAGCCTGCCGCCGACGAAGCTCGCCAGCTCGCCAAGGCTCGGCTTGACAAGAAAGACCTTAGACTTGGCAAGCGTCTCGTGCAGCGCCTCGCCGGACGTGTCGAGAATGAAGCGGGCCTGCTTGCGGGCGGCAATCTCGGCCATACGCGCATAGGTGTCTTGGGCAACGCCACGGGGCAGGCTGCCGCTTGCCACCACATAATCGGCGTCACTCGTTTCCAACAGGTCGAAGACGGGCGCCAGTTCCTCTTGCGTCACCAGCGGCCCTTCCGGAACGAAGCGATATTCCAGATTGGTGGAGAGTTCGCGCACATTATAGGCGACCCGCACCGGGTCATGGATGGGAAAGCGGTGCTGCGTGATGCCAAGAGGTTGAAGCATCGCCTCGATCAGCGTTCCGGTCGGGCCACCGGACAGATAGAGCAGCTCACAGGCACCGCCCAATTCGACGATCACGCGTGCCACGTTTATCCCGCCGCCACCGGCATGCTGGCGCTGGCTGTGAGTGCGGGTCTTGTGCGTGTGACGCACCACCTCAGCGTCGCTGGAAATATCGATGGCGGGATTAAGGGCAATGGAGAGAATTTTCGACATGCCTGAGCCTACTGTTCCTTCATGACAAATCCAAGAAAGCCTTTTGCACCGCAACCATAATGGATGCTAGTGCGAGATTTGCGATCTGCCAATCGCCCGACGAGCCACAGTTTCTGGGGCGGACGAGGCGGCACCGTCGGTGCCATTGTGGCGGTGTTCAGCAATTCTTGACGCAGCGTCGCGATTTGGCGGTTGTCTTTGGCCGTTCGAACATTACCTTGAAGCCGACGCCGTGACCGGCCCTTGTCGGCAGGACGCAGAAACAGGAAGAGACATGTATACCGGTATCGTCCAGGCGGTGGCCCCGGTCACCCAGATCATCCGTCACGACGGATACACACAGTTCCACATTGAGTTTCCCGAGCGCCTCCTCGAAGGCCTGCAGATCGGCGGCAGCGTTTCGGTCGAAGGGGTTTGCTTGTCGGCAACCTCGATCACCGGCCGCATCGTGACCTTCGACGCCATGGACGCGACACTGGAGCGCACCAATCTTTCCGACCTGGAGGTCGGCGATACGGTCAATCTGGAACGTTCCGCCAAGCCCAACGACGAGAACGGCGGCCACGCCATGGCCGGGCATATTGCCACCACCGGGACGCTTGTCTCGATCAAGAGCGAAATGCCGGGAGCCCATATCCGGTTCTCCGTCCCCGAGGAGTGGGCGAAGTACATCTTCCCGCGCGGATTCCTCGCGGTCAACGGTGCAAGCCTGACGGTCGCGGAGGCTAAGGACAACATTTTTCAGATCAATCTGATCCCCGAGACTTTGCGCCAGACGACCTTTCAGCGCTACAAGACCGGCGGCCGCCTCAATATCGAAGTCGATCACCAGACCATGGTGATGGTGGATGTCGTGGAACGAACGCTGACCCGCCTCCTGCCAGCGCGGATATGAGCCGCCCGCGTGTTGGGTCTCAGATGTTCGGCCTCAGCGCCGTCCATGGCCGTTCGCTGATCAGCGACACCAGCACCTTGACGTAATCGGCCGGCTTCTGTGCGCAGAAGCCTGTCGGAATGCCGTTGGCCGCAATTTCCGCCAACGGCGAGCCGGAGACGATACGAAAGGGAATTCCCTTGCGGCGGAGCTCGTCGACAATGGGGGTCACGGCCCCATCGCGCACATGAAAATCGAGAATGGCTGCCGAGATCTCTTCATTCTCCAGAATATCGAGCGCGTCATGGACCGTTTCGGCGGTCACGACGTTGACCCCGGCGCGAGAGACGCTGTCGGCGGCGTCCATCGAAATGAAGACGTCGTCCTCGACAATCAGGATTGTGTCGGCCGGCAGTTTCGATTTCATCATCATCATGACTTGATCTCCTTTGCCGCCACAACGCCCGCAACTCGGAGTTTGTTTCAGTTTTTAATAAATTGGCGAACAGCTTGGTAAACAAAGCGTTTACCCACGATCGATGGAACAAATTGCAAGCCTAAGTTGACGTCTCGTCGATCGGGTCCGGAACTTTCGCCGTATCGTCCCAAACCGATGGAACATGCGGCGAGCCCGAGCGTTGTCCGGTCGATCGTTGCGACAAGGAGTTTTGCCATGCAGATCGTGGGAACACAGGTACATGAAGATATGGGCGGCGTGCCCGGCTATACCGTCGAGTTTATGGGCGACGGCGGCGAGGTCGTCTCGGTTCGGATGAAACAAAGCGAAAGCGGCGACCTCAATCGCGACAACGTTCTCGACAAGGCCCGCGTTTTGCTGCTCCAGGTCGGCTCCTTCAAGGGCGATACGGAAGCTGGCGGCCCGAAGGCGCCTGCCGATGGGCAGGAGGCTGACGTCTCCGAGGCTGTCTTGAGCGCTCGCCGCGCTCAGGACGAAGCGGAACTCGATTCCCAGGTGGACGAGGGTCTGATCGACACCTTCCCGGCCAGCGATCCGGTGTCGGCAACCTATTCATCGACCCCCGGCGCCAAGAAGCATTGATCTGCGGTTCCGTTCGACATCGAGGGCGCGTCCGCTTCGGCCAACGCGCCCTTTCATGACCTATATGCTGTCGGAGCATCCGCATGCTTTTTGATCCCTACTTCGCCACTGAGACGTCGTTGCCGTTGAGCGTCATCATGATGAGGCTCGTCGTTGCGATGCTCTGCGGCGGAGCGATCGGCTTCGAGCGCGAGCGCAGGAACCGGGCTGCCGGGCTTCGAACCCATATTCTTGTGTGTCTTTCCAGCGCCATCGTCGCCATTCTGACGATCGAGATTGCCCACCATTCCGCCTTTCAGGGAGAGTCGGCTCGGTTCGACCCTCTCCGTCTGATCGAAGCGATTACCGCCGGCGTGGCTTTTCTCGCAGCCGGCATGATCGTCTTCTCGAAGGGGGAGGTCCGGGGGCTGACGACCGGGGCGGGCCTTTGGTTCGCCGGCGCGATCGGCCTGTCCGCAGGCCTCGGGTTCTGGCACATCAGCCTGCTGGCGACGGGGCTGGCCTTGATCGTGCTGTGGATGCTGCATGGCATTGAATGCCGCGTCGCCGGAAAGCCTGACAGCAAGGCATAGCGCGGGGGGCGCAATCGGCCCCTCGCCCGTCAGATGGTCTCCCCTCTTGGCGACGACGTGGTGGCTGTCAGCGAAGCAGGCTCTGCCCCCCATCGATGAAGACAGGCGTCCCACTGACATGGCGAGCCGCATCCGAGGCCAGAAAGGCAATGACCTCTGCGACATCCGCGGCGTCCCCCGGCTTTCCGCCAGTCAGCGGGATATCGCCTTCGGGGAACTTGACCGGCACCCTCGTCTCCTCCGGGTGACGGATCGTCGTGCTGTCATCGATTTCCGTCTCGATGGCCCCGGGGCAAACGGCATTGATCCGGATCCCGTGTTGCCCCAGTTCGAGCGCCAGTTGCTGAACCATGGCCAGCTGTGCCGCCTTGGTGGCCGAATAGGCGGTCGCGCCAGGAGAGGTGAAGGTACGCGTCCCGTTGATCGAAGACACAACCACGATCGCCCCACCGCCGGTTTGCTTGAGCAGCGGCACCGTGAGATGCAGCGTCAGATAGGTGCCGCGCAGGTTGATCGCGATCGTTCGGTCGAATTCTGCGGGTTTGAGGTCATCGATCGGCGCCCAGGTGCCGTTGATACCGGCATTGGCGACGACGATATCAAGCCGCCCCTTCTCGCTCCAGAGCCGGTCGGCCGCCTCCCTCATGGCCGGTTCATCCCTGATATCGGCGGTCAGAGCGAGACCGTTGCCACCCTGACGCCTGACCTGTTCGAGTACGGCATCGAGGTCGCCCGCGGTGCGTCCGAGAAGGCCGACAAAGGCGCCGCACGACGCCAGTCTTAGGGCGGTCGCCTCGCCGATCCCCGACCCTGCGCCGGTGACGAGCGCAACCTTACCGATGAGTTCCATGGCGTTCGTCTCCTGCTCAGAAGGGAATGGTCAGCCGTTCGGTGATCAGCTCTTGGAGACGTGCTCCGGCTTGCCCTTGCGTTTCGTCGAGGCCATGTCCTCCAGTTCCTTCTCCGTCATCGACTCGGCCATGTCCTTCGATGCGCCCTTGAGGGCACTCTTCTTGGTCTCGCCCCGCTTGGCGGACAATGCGGCACCGGCCGCCTTCTGCTGAGCCTTGGATTTTGCTGGCATGGCAAGCCTCCCCTGATGTGGATGGTCGCGTGGCGTTTCCCGACAAACGAAGCCGCGGCGGCAAAGTTCCGGAAGCACTGATCACCCTCGGCTCCAAGAGCCTTGCGCCCCGGGGAAATGTTGCATTGAGGGAGGAACAAGTTTGGCACTGCAGCATTGACGAGGCGCAATCCACCCCGATCGAGGAATTCTTTCATGGACGCTCGTAGCATGCAGTTCGCAGTCGAAGCCGGAGACTGGCGGACCCTCGGGGCCCGGTTCGACGGCGAAGGAACCAACTTCGCGCTCTTTTCCGCCCATGCCGAACGGGTGGAACTCTGCCT
>DAIMJJ010000041.1:9089-15577 GCA_036722275.1 Rhizobium sp.
AAGGAACCAACTTCGCGCTCTTTTCCGCCCATGCCGAACGGGTGGAACTCTGCCTTTTCGATGAGAGTGGCAAGACCGAAATCGCCCGGATCGAGCTGCCGGAATACACCAACGAGGTGTGGCACGGCTATCTGCCGGGGGTGAAGCCGGGCATGCTCTACGGCTACCGCGTCCACGGTCCCTACGACCCAGCCAACGGTCACCGCTTCAACGGCAACAAGCTGTTGCTCGATCCCTATGCGCGCGAGATCGTCGGCGACATCGCCTGGACGAAGGGGCACTTCGGCTATGAGATCGACAGCGACGAGAAGGACCTCTCCTTCAGCACCGTCGACAATGCGAAGGACGTGCCCAAATGCCGGGTGATCGATCCGCGCGTCAGCCGGGACTATGACGGTTCGCCCGAGATCCCGTGGGCCGATACCATCGTTTACGAGACCCATGTGAAGGGTTTCACCCAACTGAACCCGGCCATTCCTGAAGATCTGCGCGGTACGTTCGAGGGCCTCGGACATAAGGCGGCCGTCGACTACGTCAAAAGCCTCGGCATCACCTCGATCGAGCTTCTGCCGATCCATGCCTTTCCCGACGACAGCCACCTCCTGGACAAGGGACTGCGAAACTATTGGGGCTACAACACCCTCGGCTTCTTCGCCCCCGCCTCCCGCTATTATGGACCGAACGGCCTCAAGGGCGTGCGCGACATGGTTCGCTCCTTTCACGACGCCGGCATCGAGGTCATCCTCGATGTCGTCTACAACCACACGGCAGAAGGCAATGAACTGGGGCCGACGCTCTCCTTCAAGGGCATCGACAATTTCTCCTATTACCGCACCATGCCCGACAATCACCGTTACTACATCAACGACACCGGCACCGGGAATACCGTCAACACCTCCCACCCGCGCGTCCTGCAGATGATCATGGACAGCCTGCGTTATTGGGCGCAGGAGATGCACATCGACGGTTTCCGCTTCGATCTCGGCACGATCCTTGGCCGCGAGCCGGATGGCTTCGACCAACGCGGCGGCTTCTTCGACGCCGTGACGCAGGATCCGGTACTCTCCAAAGTCAAGCTCATCGGCGAGCCCTGGGATATCGGCCCGGGCGGCTACCAGGTAGGTGGCTTTCCGCCGGGCTGGGGCGAGTGGAACGACAAGTATAGGGACTCGACCCGCGAGTACTGGCTCGACCGAGACAATTGCGCACCCGACTTCGCCGCGCGCCTGCTGGGGTCAGGCGATATCTACGACCTGCGAGGACGCCGCCCCTGGGCGAGCGTAAACTTCATCACCGCCCATGACGGCTTCACGCTCAACGACCTCGTCTCCTACGATGGCAAGCATAACGAGGCCAACGGTGAAGACAACAATGACGGTCACAACGACAACCGCAGCCACAATTACGGCGCCGAGGGGCCGACGGAGGACGAAGGCATCATTGCGCTGCGCGAGCGGCAGAAACGCAATTTCCTCGCGACGCTGTTCTTCTCGCACGGCACCCCGATGCTTCTGGCCGGCGACGAGTTCGGCCGCTCGCAGATGGGCAACAACAACGGGTATTGCCAGGACAGCGAGATCAGCTGGCTGCATTGGGAGGACCTGCCGGAAAGCTGTGAGGCGCTGCGCGATTTCACGAAGCGGCTGATCGCCCTGCGCCAGGAGCAGCCGCTGCTGCGTCGCGCCAACTGGCGGGATGGCATGGTGATCGACTGGTACAACATGAAAGGCGGCTCCCAGCGGCCGGAGCACTGGCTGGACGGCAATCCGCTCGCCCTCAGACTGGCGCGTGACGATCTGCACGGCGTGGACGGCGTCTGGAGCGAGGTGCTGTTGCTGTTCAATCCTGTCGACGCCGAAGCCACATTCATCCTGCCGCCGGCCAAGGCAGGCGAAAACCCGTGGCGGCTGGAGATCGATACGGCAGATCCCGCGCGACAGGCGGCGACCGCAGCCGGCGGCGATCAGATGACCCTTGCCGCACGCTCGATGGCTCTGCTGCGTCGCCTGTGAAGGGTCGGCCGCTGACTGCGGATGGCCCTGTCAGCCCTGCGAGGCGTCGGTGATGACCTCAAAGTCGTAATATTCGCCGGCCAGCTTCAGCCGCCGGGCAGAAATCAGGATCGGCACCACTTCGCCCTTGGCGTTGCGGATCTCGGCGCGCTCGCCGGAATAGCCACCTTCCCGGTCCAGAAGGGCGAGGCGCCGCTCCCGCGCCTCGTTGCCAATCGCCAGTCCCGAAGACACCATTTCGTGGCCGCGGATCTCGTCCCAGGATTTGCCGACCAGATCCAGATAGGCCTTGTTCACCCGCACATAGCGTGAGCTGTTCTTGCCGATGGTGGAAATCGAGAAGGCGACGGGCGAAAGATCGAATAAGGTCTGGATGAGCGCGTCCGAAGCGCCACCGGTCTCACCCGGATCACCGACCAGCTTCTCCAGGTCTTTCAACTCGTGAGCCAAGGGCACTTCGACATCGATCGGCATGGAAGCCTCGTCCCGGACGACCGCAACGAGGCGCCAGAGATCGACCTCAAGGAACAGCGGCTTGGTTTCCTCGGTCACAGCATCAAGGTTCTGCGGAATGGACCGGATGGCGGCGCCCAGCCGTTCGGTCTCGCCTTGGGAGCGGGCGGACGTCATGAGCCCCTGATAAGCGGTCACGGCCATCTGTCGCAGCAGTTCATAGGCCTCGTCCAGCAGGGCCCGACGGCTGACCTCCAGGCTCTCGTCGACCAGGACCATTTCGTCGCTCGTCGGCAGCCGTTCGAGGATCCGCCAAACACGCGCCTCGTCAGGGCTCTCCCACGTCATCGGTGTCCCGTGCGGCGCAAAACGGATCAGCGCGAGAATGGTATCGGTGGAGAGACTGTCGGTATCGAAGGCGCGGTCGGCGCCGTCCGGCCCCGTCTCGGCCGCAGACAAGCGCGCCGGGTTGCCATTGTCGTCGAAGAACAACGATACCTCGCGGATGCCCTTGGGGAATGCCAGCCACGGATGCTCCCGCCTGAACCCCGCCAGAGCTTCCTTGTCCAATACGGCAACGGCGTACATGTCTGCGTCTCCTGGTCTTCGGGCGTGTCCGGCCATGCCGGAGGGAACACGACTTGCGAGCGCCGGAGATGCGGGCGGATAGCTTGCACCTGCGGCAAGGGTAGCAGTGCTGCTGGCCAGATGAACACTGGAGCAGCCCGCACGATCTCTAACATTCTAACAAATCGTGAATCGCTTACTCACTGCTAACCGTCGAGCGGTTGATGAACAATTAAATTTCCGGAACGATTGATAAACCGCAGGAATCTAAGGTTATCACAGATTTTTTTCGCACATTGGTATCGAGAGCCCGATACCGCCTCCGACCGGCGTCGGCACGAGCGCATCGGTAAGCAGACGATGCGCCGCAAACGAAGAAGGCGGCCCTTAAGACCGCCTCCCGCAAATTCGTCAATCCGGCAGCGCTCAGAAGAAGGCCTGAATGCCGGTCTGGGCGCGGCCGAGGATCAGCGCGTGAACGTCGTGCGTGCCCTCATAGGTGTTGACCGTCTCCAGGTTCTGCGCGTGGCGCATGACGTGGTACTCGATCTGAATGCCGTTGCCGCCGTGCATATCGCGGGCCATCCGGGCGATGTCGAGTGCCTTGCCGCAGTTGTTGCGCTTGACGATCGAGATCATTTCCGGGGCGAACTGGTGCTCGTCCATCAGGCGGCCGACGCGCAGCGAAGCGAACAGGCCGAGCGTGATCTCGGTCTGCATGTCGGCGAGCTTCTTCTGGTAGAGCTGGGTGGCGGCGAGCGGCTTGCCGAACTGCTTGCGGTCGAGGCCGTACTGGCGGGCCCGGTGCCAGCAATCTTCCGCAGCGCCCAGGACGCCCCAGGAAATACCATAGCGGGCGCGATTGAGGCAGCCGAACGGACCCTTGAGACCCGACACACCGGGAAGCAGCGCATCTTCACCGACTTCGACGCCGTCCAGGACGATTTCGCCGGTGACCGATGCACGCAGCGACAGCTTGCCACCGATCTTCGGCGCCGACAGGCCCTTCATGCCCTTCTCGAGAACGAAGCCGCGGATCTCGCCGCCATGGGCCTCGGACTTTGCCCAGACGACGAAGACGTCTGCAATCGGCGCGTTGGAGATCCACATCTTGGAGCCGCGCAGGCGATAGCCGCCTTCGATCTTTTCGGCGCGGGTCTTCATGCCACCCGGATCCGAACCGGCATCCGGCTCAGTCAGGCCGAAGCAGCCGATCAGCTCACCGGAAACGAGACCCGGCAGATACTTGTCCTTCTGCTCCTCCGAGCCGTAGGCATAGATCGGATAGATGACCAGCGAGGATTGCACGCTCATCATCGAGCGGTAACCGCTGTCGACGCGCTCGACCTCGCGGGCAACGAGACCGTAGGACACATAGCTTGCATCCGCCGCGCCGTACTTTTCCGGCAGCGTGACGCCGAGAAGGCCGGCCTGGCCCATCAGCTTGAACAGTTCCGGCGCAACGGTCTCGCCGAGATAGGCTTCGTTGACGCGCGGCATGAGCTCGCTCTGGGCAAAGGCCTCGGCAGAGGCCTGGATCATGCGCTCATCTTCGCTGAGCACCTCTGCCATCAGGAACGGATCACTCCAGGAAAACGGCCGCATTTCACTCATAGGTCTGACATCCTCTGTAAACTGGTGCATAGATTGACGAAACGGCCTGCAAACGCAAGACATGTTTACTCATGCGGCCATCAGGTCTATTCATAGCCAATGCTGACCCATCAACGCCGTTTCCTGCCCTCGACCAGCGCTCTTGCAGCGTTTGATTCCGTTGCCAAGCTCGGCAGTTTCTCCGCCGCAGCCAACGAACTCAACCTCACCCAGGGCGCGATCAGCCGGCAGATATCCCTCCTTGAAGACCAGCTGGGGGTCAAGCTTTTCGAGAGGAACAATCGCGGCGTCGAGCTGACGCCGATCGGGCGGGACTACGCCAAGGGCATTGGCGACGCCCTGGCGACGATCCGTACGCTATCGCTGGAGGCCATGGCGAAGGCCGAGGACACCCATCTTCGGCTGGCCATCCTGCCGACCTTCGGCACACGCTGGCTGATGCCGCGCATTCCGGACTTCCTGCAGAAGAACCCATCGGTGATCATCGACTTCGCGACCCGTATCGGTCAGTTCGACTTCGAGAGCTCGGGCCTCGATGCCGCGATCCATATCGGCGAGCCGAACTGGCCGGGCACGGATTGCCAGTTCCTCATGCAGGAAATGGTCGTGCCCGTGTGCAGCCCGGCCTTCCTGCGCGACCACCCGGTGACGCGACCGGAAGACATGCTTTCCATGCCATTGTTCGACATGGCGTCGCGCCCGCGCGCCTGGGAACACTGGTTCGCCAGCCTCGGGATCGCCAATGGCCGGGGCGGCGGCATGCGGTTCGAGCAGTTCTCGAATGTCGTCCAGGCCTGTCTGGCGGGCCTCGGCATTGCGCTCGTCCCGACCTTCCTGATCGAGCCGGAACTGGCGAGCGGCCAGCTCGTGCGCGCCTGGAACCATGAAGTGAAGAGCGCCAGCGCCTATTATCTAGTCCGACCGCTCTCCAAGATGGCCTACCCGCCGGCCACCGCCTTCTCCCATTGGCTGCTCGCCCAGGTCCGGGACTTCAACGCTTCGCAGGACATCGCGGCCGGCTGACACCGTCCGGCCCGAACCGCCCGTAACTTCCGCTTGCCAAAGTCATCCGATGATTTAATGTATTACGAATGAAGCCTGTACAGAAGACCAGCCTTGCCGATACGGCGACCGAAGCGATCCGCACCGAGATCGCGGCCGGCCGTTTTGCCGTGGGCGAACGGCTGCCGAACGAGGCGACGCTGTCGGCCACGCTCGGGGTCAGCCGTGGAACCGTACGCGAAGCCGTGCGGGTCCTTGCGGCCCAGGGCCTTCTGGAAGTCCGCCAGGGATCGGGGACCTACGTCCTCTCCCGCACGGACAGCCGCGCAGCGCTCGATGCCGCCCGCCATGCCAGCCTTCGCGACCGTTTCGAAGCCCGTTGCGCGCTCGATGTCGAGGCTGCCCGCCTGGCCGCTCGACGCGCGACACCGGCGACCATCCGGGACCTTCGCGCGCTTCTTGCGCAGCGGGGACGTTCCGATGATGGCGATCGGCAGGCTTTCGTCGAGCGCGACCTCGCCTTTCACAAGGCGGTCATCGCCGCCTCGGGCAACCTCGCCCTCGTCGAACTCTTCGACTTCTTCTCGACGTCGATTACCGAAACCATTCGGGCAACGACCGGCGGCGATCTACCCGAACCCGACCTCGCCGCGCATGCGGCGATCGTCGATGCCATCGAAACCGGCGATCCGGACAAGGCAGATGCTGCGGTACGCCGCTTCATGGCGCCCGTCTTTGCCTTCCTCGACGAAAGACTTGAACCGTGACCCCGAATGACGAGACCAAGACGCTCGATCTCGGCGACGAGCTGTTGATCGATGCCGAGGACCTGCCACCCGC
>DAIMJJ010000041.1:15677-19151 GCA_036722275.1 Rhizobium sp.
AGACGCTCGATCTCGGCGACGAGCTGTTGATCGATGCCGAGGACCTGCCACCCGCGCCGCCTGCGCAGGCCGCAATGAGCCCGCTCGCGCGCCTGTTGCTTGGCATCAGCCTCGTGCTCATCGCCCTCAATCTGCGCCCGCTGTTCTCCAGCGCCTCTGCGCTGTTGCCGGAGATCCGCACCGAACTCGGCCTTTCCGCCGCGGGTGCCAGCCTTCTCACCACCGTGCCGGTCGCCTGCCTCGGGGTGTTTTCCCCGCTCGCGCCGCGTCTTGCCGCCCGCTTCGGCGCCGAACGGACGCTGCTGGTCGCCGTCGCCCTTCTGGCCCTCGGCACCGCCCTGCGCGGTTTCCAGTCGGTTCCGCTGCTCTTTGTCGGCACCGCCCTTGCCGGCGCCTGCATCGCCATCGGCAACGTCCTCCTGCCCGGACTGGTCAAGCGCGACTTCCCCGACAAGGCGGCGTTGATGACCGGCTTCTATACCATGGCACTCTGCGCCGGGGCGGCCGGGGCCGCCGGCCTCACCCTGCCGATCGAGACCGCGCTGGGCGGCTCTCTCGGAGCGACGCTTGCAATCTGGGCGATCCCGGCGGCCATGGTCGGTCTCCTCTGGCTGCCGCAGGCCCTTGGCAGCCGCGGCAAGCCGGCCAAGACCACTTATCGGGTCGAGGGACTGTGGCGCGACCGGCTCGCATGGCAGGTCACCCTGTTCATGGGCCTGCAGTCGGCGCTCGCCTATTGCGTCTTCGGCTGGCTCGCCCCGATCATCCGCGACCGCGGGATCGACGGCGTCACCGCCGGCGCAATCGTGTCGCTGTCCGTCATGGTGCAGGCCGCCTCCTGCATCATCTCGCCGCAGATTGCCGTGCGCGGCAAGGACCAGCGTCTGGTTCACGTGTCCCTCGCGGCCATCGCCGTGATCGGCCTGCTCGGTCTGCTCTTCGCGCCCCTCTGGACGGTCTGGCCCTTTGCGATCCTCCAGGGCATCGGCCAGGGCGGCCTGGTGGCGGTAGCACTCACCGCCGTCGTCCTGCGCTCGCCAGACCAGCATGTCGCCGCCCATCTCTCCGGTATGGCGCAGTTCGTCGGCTATACGCTGGCCGCCATCGCCCCGCTCCTGGTCGGCCTCATCCGCGACTGGACCGGCAGTTTTGCCGCCACGTCCGTGGTCTTCGTCGCCTTCGGCCTCGGCGCCGCGATCAACGGCTGGGGCGCGGGCCGGGCTCTTCATGTGAACGTGCGGACCGTCGAGAACGACACCTGACGTCGACGCGTGTGTCGGCGCTCACAGGGCGTCGTCGCGGCCGATTGACAAGCGCCTGTTATGGTCGAAGAGTAACCTCCGCTAAAATGCTCTAGCGTGGGGAGGGACATTATGTCCAAGCGCAGGTCCAACGGTTTCGCTGCACTCTTGTTGGGGCTTCTGGCGCTCGCGCCACCGGCGCTTTCCGCCGGCGGACGCAGCGTCGTGACCACCCGCGACGGCGACTATTTTGGGTTCGATCTTCGCACCGAGCAGAACGTATCGCTGGCCCAGTGCGAAGCCCGTTGCATCGCTGACGAGGAATGCCGCGCCTTCACCTATAACCCGAAGGTGAAGTGGTGCTTCCTGAAGTCGGACTTCAACCAGCTCAACACCTTTGCAGGCGCCGTGGCCGGCCGCATCGTCGAGGCCGGGGCAGAACCGGATATCGGCGCGCCCCAGCGGCCGGATTTCGTCTCCGACCAGCTGATGGAAGACGCGCGCCAGCAGAAGGCCGGGTTGGCGATCAACGAAGGCCAGCAGGGCTTCGGCCACAATGCGCTGCTGCAGCAGGGCCGCCAGGCGCTGATGACGGGCAACTTCGACGGCGCTCTCTATGCCTTCAAGGGCGCTCTGGCGATTACCCCGGAAGATCCGGAGCTCTGGCTGGAAGTGGCCAGAGCCGCAAACACCGTCACCGGCAACAGCGACATAACCGGCCAGGGCGTGCTCGCCGCCCTCAACGGCTACCTGCTGACCCGCACCACCCAGAGCCGGGCGGATGCACTGGCCGTGCTCGCCAAGGGCCTCGAAAACTCGGAGAACTATCGCGGCGCCCTCAATGCCTACAAGGCCAGCCTGAAGCTGGTCACGGCCAAGACCGTCGAGGCCGCCTATAATGATCTTCGCGCCCGCCGGGGCTTCCGTGTCGTCAGCCACACGGTCGATGCCGATAGCGTGACCCCGGGCGCCTGCGTCGAGTTCTCCGATCCGCTGGTCAAGCGCGGCGTCGATTACACGCCCTTCGTCACGCTCGACGGTGCCGCGCCGAAAGCGGTGGAAGCCAAGGACAACCAGATCTGCGTCGAGGGGCTGACCCACGGCCAGCGTTACAAGCTGGCACTGCGCGCCGGTCTGCCGTCCTCGGTCGAGGAAAACCTTGAGGCGCAGGTCGATCTCGAAATCTACGTGAAGGACCGTTCGGCCGCCGTGCGCTTCACCGGCGAGAACTTCGTGCTTCCGTCGACCGCCCGGCGCGGGATCCCGATCGTCTCCGTCAACACCGACAGCGCCAAGCTCGCGCTTTACCGGATCGGCGACCGCAACGTCGCCCCGCTGCTGGCCTCCTCGCAGTTCCTGACACAGCTCGACGGCTACGGCGCCGACCGGATCGAAAGTGAGAGCGGCGAACTGATCTGGCAGGGCACGATCGACATTGCCAGCGAGATCAACAAGGACGTCATTACCAGCTTCCCCGTCGACGAGGCACTGCCGAAGCGCCGCCCCGGCATCTACGTGATGACCGCCGCCGTCGAAAACGCCACCACGGAGGATTGGGACACCCGCGCCACCCAGTGGTTCGTCGTCTCCGACATCGGGCTTTCGACCTTCGCCGGCACCGACGGCTTGCACGTCTTCGCCCGTTCGCTGGCCAGCGCCGCACCGCTGGCGGACGTCGACTTGCAGCTGATCGCCAAGAACAATGAGATCCTGGCGACCGCCCGCACCGACGCCGATGGCCGTGCCCGCTTTGATGCCGGGCTGATGCGGGCCGGCGCCGCCCTGGCGCCCGCCGTCATCGTCGCCCGCAAGGGCGAGGACGACAATGTCTTCCTCGACATGACCCGCGCCGGCTTCGACTTGTCCGACCGCGGCGTCACCGGGCGCCCTGCCCCCGGCGCGATCGACGTGCTCGCCTGGACCGAACGCGGCATCTATCGCCCCGGCGAGACGGTGCACGCCGCCGCCCTGTCGCGCGACACCGAGGCGGACGCAATCGAGAGCCTGCCGCTCACCTTCATCTTCAATCGTCCCGACGGGGTCGAGTTCCGCCGCATGGTGGTCAACAGCGAAACACTCGGCGGTTATTCCGCCGACCTGCCGCTGCTGGCCGATGCCATGCGCGGCACCTGGACGATCAACGTCCACACCGACCCCAAGAAGGAGCCGATCGCGCAAAAGAGCTTCCTGGTCGACGATTTCGTTCCCGACAGGCTGGAGTTCGACATCACCA
>DAIMJJ010000041.1:19251-23091 GCA_036722275.1 Rhizobium sp.
AAGAGCTTCCTGGTCGACGATTTCGTTCCCGACAGGCTGGAGTTCGACATCACCAGCGAAGCGACGAGCGTCGAGCCCGGCGTGCCCGTTCCGGTGTCGGTCGATGGCCGCTACCTCTACGGCGCCCCGGCCGCCGGTCTGATGATGGAGGGCGAGGTCAACATTCGTCCGACCCGCTCCAGCCCGGCCTTCGAACGTTATGTCTTCGGCCTCGCTGACGAGGAGATCAGTGAGGACAGCCGCATTCCGCTCGAAGCGCTCGAGCCGCTCGATGAGGACGGCAAGACCAGCTTCGATGTCGATATCAGCGAACTCCCCTCGACCACGCAGATGCTGGAAGCCGAGATCGTGCTGCGCATGATCGAAGGCGGCGGTCGCGCGGTCGAGCGCAAGCTGACCCTGCCGGTGCGTCCTGAAGGCACGATGATCGGCGTGAAGCCGGAATTCACGGGCGACCTCGCCGAAAACTCCACCGGACGTTTCCACGTCATCGCGGTCGGCCCCGACGGGCAGAAGCAGGCGCTCGACGGCGCCAAGTGGAAGCTCGTCAGCCTGGAACGGAACTACCAGTGGTATCGCGACGGCTCGTCCTGGCGTTATGAACCGATCATCACCACCAAGCAGGTGGCCGATGGCGCGGTCGACATCAAGACCGACGGCACCGAGATCGCCGTCCCGGTCACATGGGGCCGCTATCGCCTCGAGATCGAACAGGCGGGAGCCGGCGGCGCTGCCACCAGTGTCGAGTTCGACGCCGGCTGGTTCGTCGAGGCAAGCTCGACCGAAACGCCGGATGCGCTGGAAATCGGTCTCGACAAGGAGAACTACAAGGTCGGTGACACCGCCAAGCTCAAGGTTTCTCCGCGCTTTGCCGGCGAACTGCTGCTCACCATCGGGACCGACACGCTGGTTACGGCCAAGACCGCCAGCATCCCGGCGGGCGGCGGCGAGGTCGAGATCCCGATCACCGCCGACTTCGGCCCCGGCGCCTATGTCACGGCGACACTTTTCCGTCCCGGCGAGGCGCAGGAAAGCCGGATGCCGATGCGCGCCATTGGCGTCACCTGGCTTGCGGTCGACCCGGGCACCGACAAGCTGGCCATCAAGCTTTCGCCGCCCGAGAAGACCTTGCCGCGACAGGCGCTCGACATTCCGATCGAGGTTGCCGGTGCGGGCGTCGGTGAGGAAGCCTATGTCATGGTTGCCGCCGTCGACGTCGGCATTCTCAACCTGACGCGCTATGAGGCACCCGACCCGGAAAGCTGGTACTTTGGCCAGCGTCGTCTCGGCATCGAGATCCGCGACCTCTACGGTCGCCTGATCGATGGCTCGCTGGGCGCGACCGGTCGCCTGCGCACCGGCGGCGACGGCGGACAGATGCCGCTGCAGGGCAATCCGCCAAAGGAAAAGCTCGTCGCCTTCTTCTCAGGTCCTGTAAAGCTCGATGCCGAGGGCAAGGCAAAAGTCAGCTTCGACATTCCGCAGTTCAACGGCACAGCCCGTGTCATGGCCGTCGCCTGGTCGAAGAGCGGCGTCGGTCATGCGCAGACGGATGTGATCATTCGCGATCCGGTCGTCGTAACGGCAAGCCTGCCGCGCTTCCTCGCCCCCGGTGATGTCAGCGCACTCAGGCTCGATATCGTCGCAACCGATGCGCCGGCCGGAGACTACACGCTCGCCGTCACCCCGAATGCACCGATCGCCGTGGATTCGACCGACGCCACGCAGACGATAAGCCTCGAGGCCGGCGGCAAGACCACGGTGACGCTGCCGCTGACGGGCGTGCAGCCGGGCCAGGGCACGATCGACATCGCGCTCTCCGGCGCAGACGGGATCTCGCTCGACCAGCAGCTCATCCTTCCGGTCAGACCCGCCGCACTGCCGGTCACCGAACGGCGGATCATCAATCTGGCGGCGGGCCGCAGCCTGACCGTCAACGGCGATCTGCTGGCCGACAGCATGTTGCAGGACGCTTCGGTCAGCCTCAATGTGTCGCGTGCCGAAGGCTTCGATATTCCGGCGCTGTTGATGAGCCTCGATCGTTATCCCTACGGCTGTGCGGAACAGACGACCAGCCGCGCGCTTCCCCTCGTCTATTTCGACGAGCTGCAGTCCCGTTCGGGCCTGCC
This sequence comes from Rhizobium sp., assembly GCA_036722275.1. Classification (GTDB taxonomy): domain Bacteria; phylum Pseudomonadota; class Alphaproteobacteria; order Rhizobiales; family Rhizobiaceae; genus Allorhizobium. The sequence continues at coordinate 21,381 of DAIMJJ010000041.1, forward strand.
CGCTGACCCCGAAATCAAGAAGCGCGTTCAGGATGCCGTCTATCGTGTTCTGTCCTACCAGTCCTCCAGCGGCAGTTTCGGCCTCTGGGCTCCGGGCTATGAGGATCTCTGGCTCGATGCCTATGTCAGCGACTTCCTGACCCGGGCGCGCGAGCAGAAGTTCGACGTTCCGGACGAGGCCATGGTCCAGGCACTCGAGAACCTGCAGAACCGCATCGGCTATGACGCCAACATCAAGGAGCGCGGCAACGAAATCGCCTATTCGCTCTATGTGCTGGCCCGCAACCGCAAGGCCGCGATCAGCGACCTGCGTTACTATGCCGACACGATGCTCGGCGACTTCCCGACCCCGCTTGCCAAGGCCCATCTGGCCGCGGCGCTTGCGCTCTACGGCGATGCCGAACGCTCGCGAGCCGTCTTCCTCGATGCCGCCGGCATGTCGGAGGAAGCCCGCATCCACAAGGTGAGCCTGAACCGTTCGGACTACGGCTCGTCTCTCCGCGATGCCGCTGCCGTTCTCGCGCTTGCCGCCGAAAGCCGGCCGGTGCCGCCGATCGTGCCGATGCTGGCCAAGGTGGTTGGCGCCGAGCTTCAAGAGAAGCGGTATCTCAGCACCCAGGAACAGAGCTGGGCGCTGCTGGCGGCCCGTGCCCTCGACCAGGGCGATGAGGGGATCAGCCTGGAGGTCAACGGGGCTGGCCTCACCGGTGGATATCGCGCCAGCCTGTCGGGCGACGCGCTGATGGAGCATCCGGTAACGCTGAAGAACACCGGCAGCGATCCGCTGAGCGCCTCGGTCACGACCGTGGCGGCCCCGAGCGCGCCGCTCCCGGCCACCGAAGACGGCTTCACTATCACCCGCAGCTACTACACGCTGGCTTGCCAAGAGGCCAATGTCAGCGAGGCATCGCAGAACGAACGCTATGTCGTCGTTCTGGAAGTTACCGAGACCGACGAATGGCCGGCCGAACTGCTGATCACCGACCTGTTGCCGGCCGGCTTCGAGATCGACAATCCGAGCCTGGTGGACAGCGCCAAGCTCGCGAATTTCGACTGGATCGGTGAAACCGAGACTGCCCATCTCGAATTCCGCAACGACCGGTTCGTCGCGGCCATCAGCCGAGGCGCCGGCGAAAACGACGCGATCACCCTCGCTTATGTCGTGCGCGCGGTCACGCCCGGGACCTATGACCACCCGGCCGCCCATGTCGAAGACATGTATCGTCCGCAGTTCTTCGCTCGCACGGCGACGGGACGCATGGAGGTCCTGGCGGCAGAGCAATGAGGCTGGCCCGTATCATCGGCATTGGCGCCCTTGCCGTCTCGCTGACGGCCGGGGCGCTCGTGTCAGCCCTGTCATGGGCTGATCGGGCCTTCCCGCCGCCGATCGACCAGGCCAGAGCCTCCTCTGCGGAAGTCGTCGATCGCGACGGCAGGCTTCTTCGGGCCTTTGCCACCCGCGACGGCCTCTGGCGTCTACGCACGCAGGCAGGAGACGTCGATCCGCAGTTCCTCAAAATGCTGATCGCCTACGAGGACCGGCGGTTCGAAGAGCATGCGGGCGTCGACCTCATGGCGCTCGGACGCGCCGCATTTCAGCTCATGACCAATGGCCGGATCATTTCCGGCGGCTCGACCATCACCATGCAGGTCGCCCGCCTGATCGAACCCCGGCGCGTCGAACAGGTAGATTTCGCCGATGCGTGCGCGC
>DAIMJJ010000042.1:0-6550 GCA_036722275.1 Rhizobium sp.
ACCGGCATGGCCACCGTCTTCATCAGCCACGACCTCGGCGCCGTGTCGCAGGTCTGCGAGCGCGTCTGCGTCATGTATGCCGGCCGGATCGTCGAGGAGGGCACGATCGGGCAATTGTTCTCCGAACCCCGCCATCCCTATACGCGCGGCCTGTTCGACGCCATCCCGCGCATCGACGGCCCGCGCAACCGGCTGATCCCGATCCCCGGCACCGTGCCCAATCCGAAGAACATGCCGTTCGGCTGCGCCTTCGAACCCCGCTGCGGGCACGCATCGAAGAGCTGCGGGCATGAGCGCCCGGCACTCTCGTCCATGGAGGACGGCCGCAGGCTCGCCTGCTTCAGCCCCGTTCCGCCCGCCCGTTCGCAATCCCTCAAGACGATGATCCTGGAAGGCGCATAAGTGACTGCTCCCCTCATCACCGCCGAGAACCTCACCCGTATCTACCAGCTGCGGCGCGGCCTGTTCGGCAAGCCGACGCCGGTGCGCGCCGTCGACGGCGTCTCTTTGAGCGTGCTGCCGGGCGAGGCGCTCGGCATCGTCGGCGAATCCGGCTCCGGCAAGTCGACGCTCGGCCGCATGCTGCTCGGCATCGACCCGCCGCAGTCGGGAACGGTGACCTTCGACGGCCAGCCGATGCCGGAGTTCGGGACGGCGGAATGGCGCGCGCTTCGCGCCCGCATGCAGCTCATCTACCAGGACCCGCTCGCCGCCCTCGACCGTCGGCTGACCATCGCCACCCAGATCGGCGAGCCGCTGGAAATCCACAATCTCCTGCCGAAGGAGGAGCGCCCGGCCCGTGTCGAGGCGCTGATGGCCGCCGTCGGCCTTCGCCGCGATCAGGCCGACCGATACCCGCACGAACTCTCCGGCGGCCAGCGCCAGCGCGCCGTGATTGCCCGCGCGCTCGCCACCCGGCCGAAGCTGCTCGTCTGCGACGAGCCGGTCTCGGCGCTCGACGTGTCGATCCAGGCGCAGGTGGTCAACATGCTGCGCGACCTGCAGGAAGACAACGGCATTGCCATGGTCTTCATCAGCCATGACCTCAAGGTGGTGCGCAACATCGCCGACCGCGTCGCCGTCATGTATCTCGGCCGGATCGTCGAGGAGGCCTCCTCCGACGTCATCTTCGCCGAACCGAGACACCCCTACACGCAGGCGCTCGTCTCCAGCGTTCCCGTTCCGGGCAAGCCGCTGACCGGCCGCATGATCCTGCAGGGCGAACCGCCGAACCCGGCCAATCGCCCCTCCGGCTGCGCCTTTCATCCGCGCTGTCCGCTGGCGACCGAGCTGTGCCGCACGACGGTGCCTGCGCTGCGCAGCATCGGCGCCGGACGCACCGCCGCCTGCCATCTCGTCGAAGGCGCCGACGCGCCCATCGCTGCCTGAGGAGACGTCCGTGATCCGCTTCGTCCTCACCCGCCTGTTGCGGGCCTTCGTCACCATCCTCGCCGTCGTCACCTTCGCCTTCGTTGTCCTGCGCATGTCGGGCGATCCGGCGCAGGTCATGCTCGGCCCCGACGTGCCGCAGGAGGCCGTCGATGCCTTCCGCCGCGCCTGGGGTCTCGACCAGCCGCTGTGGGTCCAGTATCTCGCCTATATCCGCTCGATCTTCACCGGCGATTTCGGCGTGTCCATGCGCGACAAGGCCTCGGCTCTCGAGCTGGTACTGGAGCGCGTTCCGGCGACGCTGCAACTCACCGTCCCGGCGCTGATCCTCAAGCTTGCGATCGGCATTCCTGCCGGCGTCTATGCTGCCCTCAACCGCCAGAGCATCATCGACCGCGGCGTCATCATGCTCTCCATTCTCGGCTTCACCATTCCCTCCTTCGTCATGGGTCTGCTGCTGGTGCTCATCTTCTCGGTGATCCTTGGCCTGCTTCCCTCGGGCGGCCAGGACACCTGGATGCACGGCATCCTGCCGACGATCACCATGAGCATCGGCGGCATCGGCATCCTCGCCCGCTTCTCGCGCAGCGCCATGATCGAGGTGATGGGCCAACCCTATATCCGCACCGCCTCGGCCAAGGGCCTGAAATGGCCGGATGTGGTGTGGACCCATGCGCTGCCCAATGCCGCCGTGCCGATCGTCACCATCGTCGGCTTCATGGTCGGCTCGCTGATCGCCGGCGCCGTCGTCGTGGAATCGATCTTCTCCTGGCCCGGCATCGGCCGGCTGCTGGTCGTCTCGGTCGCCAACCGCGATCTGGCCGTCGTCCAGTGCATCCTTCTTCTGATCGCCGCGACCATGGTGATCTCCAACCTGATCGTCGACCTGCTCTACGGCTGGCTCGACCCGCGCCTGCGCAGCCAGGCGGCGCACTAGGAGGACCCGACATGACCTCGGCAGACATCACGGACACCCGGTCCAGCAAGGTCCGCAGCCAGGGACCGCTTGCCACCCTTCGCCGCAACGTGCCGCTCTCGATCGGCCTCGGTATGGTGTGGCTCGTCGCCATGGTGCTGGTCGCGCTCTTTGCCGATCAGCTGAGGCCCTATGGCATCACCGCGATGGACCTCACCAATCGGCTGGCCATGCCCGGCAATGCCAAGCACTGGCTCGGCACCGACGAGCTCGGCCGCGACGTTCTCGCCCGCCTCATCCAGTCGGTGCGGGTGTCGCTGGTCATCGCCTTCAGCGCCACCATCATTTCCGCCGTCTTCGGCACGGCTCTCGGCTTTGCCGCCGCCAAGTTCCGCGGCGCGGTCGAACACGTCGTTCTCGTGCTGGCCGACTTCCAGGCGGCCCTGCCCTTCCTCATCATGTCGCTGGCGGTCCTTGCCTTCTTCGGCTCATCCATGCTGCTGATCGTCTGCCTGATGGGCTTCTATGGTTGGGAGCGCTATGCCCGCATCGCCCGGGGGCTGGCGATTTCGGCGAGCGCCCAGGGCTATGCCGCAGCCGTGGTGCAGCTCGGCGCCACGCCGTTTCGCGTCTATTTCCGCCACATCCTGCCGAATGTCGCCTCGACGCTGATCGTGTCGATGACGCTCACTTTCCCCGAGATCATTCTCATGGAAAGCGGTCTCTCCTTCCTCGGGCTCGGCGTCCAGCCGCCCGAAACCAGCCTTGGCAACATGGTCGGTTTCGGCCGCGAATATCTGACGCGCGCGCCCTGGATCATGCTCGCCCCGGCCGTCGTCATCATGCTGACGACGCTGTCGATCTCGCTGGTCGGCGACTGGCTGCGCGACAAGCTCGATCCGACCGTGCGCTGACACTTACCGATTACTCCATCCACCAGGACCGACACCATGACCTTCATCACCGGCCACCGCGGCGCCCGCAATCTCTGGCCCGAAAACTCGCTGCAAGGCTTCAACAACGTGCTGGCGCTCGGCGTCGATACCGTCGAGTTCGACGTTCATCTGACCGATGCCGGCGAGCTCGTTGTCATCCATGACGCCACACTGGATCGCACCACCGAGGGCACGGGCCCGGTGCGCGCGCTGTCGCCGGAAGCCCGCGCGGCAACGAAGCTCAAGGGCTCGGACGAAACCATCCCGACGCTTGCCGAGGTGCTTGCCATTCTCGCCCCCTCGGGCAAGGCCCTGCACATCGAGATCAAGATCGACGAGGCCGGCCATCCCTATCCGGGCATCGTCGAAAAGGTCGTGGCGGAGACCGTGCGCTTCGGCGTCACCGAGCGCTCGCACCTCACCTCCTTCGATACCTCGATCCTGGAAGGTTGCCGTGCGGCGGCTCCCGACGTTGCCCGCCTCGTGTCGGTCAACAAGGACTGGGCAGAGCGCCAGGGCGGGCTTGCCGCCTTTCTCGACACGGTCGACGGCCTCGTCGACATCGTCGCCATTCATCACGAACTGATGGAGGCCGAATGGGCGCTGATCACCGCGCGCCTGCCGCTCGAGCGGCTCTGCGTGTGGACGCTCAACGACGAAGCGCTGATCGCACACTGGCTGGAGCGTGGCATCGGCCACCTGACCTCCGACAGCCCCGACCTGGCGCTGACGCTGCGCGAAGCCCGCGCCTCGGCCGCCTGACACCTTTCGTCCCTCACCCGAACCGGAGCATCATCATGGGCAATATCATCGCAACCGGCTTCAATGCCGGCTCCACCAATGGCGAACTGGAAAGCCTCGAAGCCGATCTGCGCGCGCTGGCCGAGATCGGCGTCGACACCGTCGAACTCGGCGTCACCACGCTCGACCTCATTTCCGGCGGCCGCATCATCAAGGACCGCGCCGAGCGCCTCGTCGCGCTGACGCAGCAGTTCGACTTCCGCTACACCGTGCATGGCCTCGTGTCGTCCAACTTCATGGATCCGGCGACCTGCCGCTACCAGATCGACGCCGCCAAGGCGCTGGTCGAGATCTGCGACCGGATCGACGCCCGCATCCTCGTCCAGCACGGCGGCTGCCTGCGCGCCGACCAGATTTTCGACCGCGCCGCAGCCGACCTTCGCGAGCGCGAAGCCCTCGTCGAACTTGCCGACTTCGCCAAGCCCTACGGCGTGCGCATCGCGCTCGAAAACATCTTCACCACAGAACCCGGCCAGTATCGCCAGACCCCGGCGGAAGTCGCCGAGACGGTCAAGGCCGTCAATCACGACCATGTCGTGGCGCTCATCGACTTCAGCCATGCCTATATCGAATCCACATATCGCGGCCTGAACTTCCGCGACCAGATCGCCGCCATGGCGCCGGTTGCCGGCCATCTGCACCTGCACGACAGCTTCGGCCGCCCGCAGGGCTTCTACAAGGGCTATCATCCGCAGGAAAACACGGCGATGGGCATCGGCGACCTGCACATGCCGCTCGGCTGGGGTGACATCGACTGGGAGAGCATCTTCAGCGAACTCGATTTCCTGCCCGGCACCGTCGCGATGATGGAAATCGGCGCCCGCTACCGCGCCGAACAGCCGGAAAGCCTGGCGCGCGCGAAAAAGCTGCTCGCCCTCAACGACCGCACGGCCCCCATCGCCGCCGAGTAACCCTCTACTTACGATCTGGGCCGCCGCGCGGACGCGGCGGCCTTTTCTACGTCTCGGCAATCACGCCCGGCCGCATTGCCGCATGCCGTTTTCAGAGAGGAAGGACACGAAGTCCGCCGCCGATACGGGCCTGGCAAACAAATAGCCCTGGATGTTGACGCAGCCGCTGTCGAGCAGGAAGCGGGCCTGCTCCTCCGTCTCCACGCCCTCGGCGATGACCTCGAGGCCCAGCTTCTGCGCCAGCGAGATGATGGCCGAGGTGATCGCCATGTTGTCGACGTCGCCGGGAATATCGGCGAGGAAGGAGCGGTCGATCTTCAGCTGCGAGACGGGGAAGCTTTTCAGCGCGCTGAGGCTCGAATAGCCGGTGCCGAAATCGTCGATCGAGAGCTTCACGCCGAGCGCTTTCAGCTCGCGCATGCGCTGCAACGCGCCGGCCAGATCCTGCATGATCAGGCTTTCGGTGACCTCGAGCTCCAGGTAGCGCGGATCGAGGCCGCATTCGTCCAGCACGCTTGCGACACGCACCGCCCAGCCCTTTTCCTTGAACTGCCTCGCCGAGACATTGACGCTGACGACGATCGGATCCAGCCCGTCCTGCTGCCAGGCCTGGCACTGGCGGCAGGCCTCCTTCAGGATCCAGTCGCCGAGCGGCACGATCAGCCCGGTCTCTTCCGCGAGCGGAATGAAGTCGGCGGGCGTGACCAGGCCCCGTTCCGGGTGGTTCCAGCGCACCAGCGCCTCGGCGCCGAAGACCTTGCCGGTCACAAGGTTCGCCTGCGGCTGGAAATGCAGGACAAACTGCCCCTCCTCCAGCGCCCGGCGCATTTCCTCGATCAGCACCAGCTTCTTGCGGGCAGTCTCGGCCATTTCGGCGGAGAAGATTTCGAGCGCGTCGCGGCCCCCTTCCTTGGCGCGGTACATGGCGGCATCGGCGCTGGCGACCAGTTCGCCCGGGTCTTCGCCATGCTGCGGAAAGCAGGCCATGCCCATGCTGCAGGTGACCTGGAAGGTCATGCCGGCGAGCGTGATCGGCGCGGCAACGGCATGGCGGATCGCCTCGAAGCGGGCAATGAGACTGTCGGCACCTTGGCCGCTCAGAAGAATGATGAACTCGTCACCGCCGACGCGCACGGCCATGCCCTCGCCGGCCAGGCTGTCGGTGACGCGGCCGGCAACCAGTTTCAGAAGCTCGTCGCCGGTGGCATGGCCGAGGCTGTCGTTGATCACCTTGAAGTTGTCGATGTCGAGAAAGGCGATGCCGAGATCGGTCCCACTGGTCCTGGCCTCCTCCAGAATGGACGGGAACTCGGCGTCGAGCAGCAGCCGGTTGGGCAGGCCGGTCAGGGCGTCGTGCCGCGCCATATGGCGGATCCGCTCCTCGGCGCGATGCCGTTCGATCGCAATCCCCGCCAGGTGCACGGCAATCGCGGTCAGTTCGTCGTGCTGCGCATCCGGAGAGCCGGGGCGGTCGACGAACAGCGCGAAGGTTCCCAGTACTTCGCCATGGCTCGACAGGATCGGCGTCGAGGAGCACGAGCGCAGCTTGAGACCATCGACGAGAAACCGCAGACTGTCGGCCAGGGGATCGGTATCGA
>DAIMJJ010000042.1:6650-15312 GCA_036722275.1 Rhizobium sp.
TCGGCCTTCTTGCGAAGGGTGATGTCGCGCGACATGCCGACGACACCGATCGTGCGCCCCTTCTCGTCGCGCAGCGGCAGACGCGACATCATCAGCCAGCGCTCGCCGCCGCCATTGAGGGCCTGCTCCTCGATGCCGAGGTCGGGTTCGCCGGTTTCCATGACCATGCGCTCGACCGCCTCGATCGCCCGCGCCGCCGTGAGCGGATGCAGGTCGAAATCGGTCCGGCCGACGATCTCCGAGACGCTGCTAAACCCGTTGTCGCGCACGACTGCGCGATTGGCGAAGAGGAAGCGGCCATCGAGATCCTTGGCGTAGATATAGTCGGGGATCTGGTTGATCATGGCCTCGAGCCAATAGGGGCTCGAGCCGTCGCGTCCCGGCAGCGGCAGGCGCTCCAGGACACGCGCCGAAGTCTCTTCGGCCCGGCCTTTCTGCCGACCCTTTTCGTCCGCAAGACCGGAAGCCCGTTTTCGCGCCATGCTCTTTCCCCCGCTGCGTCGCGGCAGCATATCCTCCAGTTTCTTGTGCACTTGCTAATCCGTCGTTAACGGCGGCCGGCTTGTGCTCGCCTATCCGCAACGTTGCAGGCCGCCCCCGCCGAAAGTCTGATCCGGTGGAGCATATGGGGAGCCTATGGATGGTGCGCATGACGCTCAAAGGCTTCAGCAGCGGTGACCCCAAAGCCCTGAAGAGGCGGCGGATCGACGGCATCGTCGTTGCTGGCGATCGGTGGACTTGGTATGGACCACAAGACGTGCCGGATCGCGCGAAGCCCCCGGTGACCTTGAGAGGAGGACGTCTGTCATGTCCCAAAACCCCATCCTTCGTTTCCATGGCGCCGCTGGCACGGTTACCGGGTCCTGCTTTCTGATCGAACTCGGCAAGGCCAGGGTGCTCGTCGACTGCGGCATGTTCCAAGGCTCGAAGAGCGAGAAGGAACTCAACTATCGCGATTTTCCCTTCACGGCCTCCGAGATCGACGCGGTCATCCTCACCCATGCCCATATCGACCATTCGGGCCTGCTGCCCAAGCTTGCGCGGGCGGGGTTCGACGGGCCAATCTTCGCGACCCGCGGCACCGTCGACCTCTGCTCCGTCATGCTGCCGGATTCGGCGCATATCCAGGAAAGCGAAGTCAATCAGCTGAATCGGCGCAACCAGCGCCGCGGCCGCGACCTGGTCGAGCCGATCTATGATGCGGCGGATGCCGCCCGGGCCGTGACGATGATGCGCAGCGTGGCGCTGAAGACCTGGCAGCAGGCCGTGCCGGGCCTGCGCTTCCGCTTCTGGAACGCCGGCCACCTGCTGGGCTCGGCCTCGGTCGAGATGGAGATCGAAACGCGCGACAAGGTGCTCAGGCTGATGTTCTCCGGCGACATCGGGCCGAGCCACAAGCTGCTGCAATACGACCCGGAGGCACCGCAGGGCTTCGACTATGTGATCTGCGAAAGCACCTATGGCGACACCGACCGCGCCGTCGTCGACGAGCGGGCCCGGCGTCATGCGCTCGAAGCGGAGGTGCGCATGGCCGCCCATCCGAACGGCGTGCTGCTGATCCCGTCCTTTGCCGTCGAGCGCACGCAGGAACTGCTGGCGGACCTCGTGCAGCTGATGCGCAGCGGCGCGATCGAGACCTGCCCGATCATCATCGATTCGCCGCTCGCCACCCGCGCCAGCGAGATCTTCCGCCGCCATGCCCGAGAGCTGGAAAACGGCAAACTGCTGGCCGAGGCGATGGAAGCGCACAATGTGCGGTTCACAGAGACCGTGGAGCAGTCCAAGGCGATCGACAACATGCGCGGCTTCCATATCGTCATCGCCGCGTCCGGCATGTGCGAGGCAGGCCGCATCCGCCACCGGCTGAAGAACTGGCTGTGGCGCGAGGAGGCAACCGTGCTTCTGGTCGGCTATCAGGCGACCGGCACGCTCGGACGCATTCTCAAGGACGGGGCGGCGACCGTGCGGATCCAGGGCGACGAGATCACCGTGCGCGCCCGCATCCGCGAGCTCGACATCTATAGCGGCCATGCCGACGGCCGGGAACTGACCGAATGGGTGAAGGCGCGCCAGCCGGTGCACGGTTCGACATTCCTCGTCCACGGCGAGGAGGAGGCGCTCGCCGCCTTCGCCACGCGCCTTTCCGCCTTCCTGCCGGCCGAGCGCATCATCGTGCCACGCATCGACGGCGCCTTCGAGCTCGGTGCTGAAGGCGCCGTCGACATCTCGGAAAGCAAGCCGCCGCGCATCGATCCGGCCCGTCCCGGTCACAAAGACTGGCACAATGATCTGCAATCGCTGGTGCTCGACCTGCAGGGCGAGCTGGCGAAGGCCGGCGACGACAAGGCGCGGGCGGTCATCATCCGCCGTCTGCGCCGCGCGCTGAGCGAATAGGTCCGCGGGTCTAGCGTTCGGGCATCGGACGGGTCAGCACGAAGGCCGCACAGGCGACGAGGATCGCGCCGACCAGAAGTTTCAGCCAGAGCTGCGGCGGACCGGCGAACCAGACGATCGCATAGCTCGCCGTCATCAGCGACACGGAGGCGATCTTGGCGTTGCGCGAGATTGCCCCCTGCCGGCGCCAGTCGATCAGCGGCTGGCCGTAGCGCGGATGGTCGAGCAGCCATTGCTCGAAGCGCGGCGAGGAGCGCGCAAACAGCGCCGCAGCGAGGATGATGAAAGGCGTCGTCGGCAGGACCGGCAGAAAGATACCGGCAAAACCGATGCCGACCATCAGCCAACCGGCGGCAAGCAACAGGATGCGCATGGCTTCTCTCCATCATGTCTTGAGACAGGGGCCGGGTTTGCCTCGGTGCTTCACGCTTCATACAGGCATTCAGATGCAAAAGCACGGCAACACGGCGGAACCGCGGCAAGATGCCCGGGGTCGCGTCGGGCGGGCGGCCCACGACAGGAGCCGACAGACGTCTGCGACTTGGCAGGCATGGGTCGTATACGGCCGATCCCCGTCCCCGCGGGCCGGATACCCGGTGAGCACGTTCCGGCGCCCGACGATAAGCACACTCGCATTTCTGCAACGGGCTCCGAAAAATCGCCAATTACGGCAATTTTTCGTTTGCACAACAAGGGGCGCGATAGCATGGTCCGGATTTCTTCATCCAGACGGAATTCAAGGATCATGACTGCAGATACCATCGTGCTCGGCGCCGGCATTATCGGCGTTTCCACTGCCATTCACCTGGCGCGTCGTGGAAGGTCGGTGGTGCTGGTCGATCGCCGCACGGCCGGCGAGGAAACGTCCTTCGGCAATGCCGGCCTGATCCAGCGTGAAGGTGTCGTGCCCTACGGCTTCCCCCAGGATTTCGGCCTGCTCATCCGCTACGGCTTCAACAACCGCATCGACGCCCATTACCATATGCGCGCCATGTTGAAGCTGGTGCCCTTCCTGTCGCGTTACTGGTGGCACTCCAACAAGTCCCGTCACGAGGCAATTGCCCGCGCCTATGCGCCGCTGATCGAGAACTCGATCAGCGAACACCAGGACCTGATCGAGGCCGCCGGCGCCGGACACCTGATCCGCAAGGACGGCTGGGTCGAGGCCTTCCGCACCAATGGCGCGCGCGACACCGAATATGCCGAGGCCGACCGTCTCGTCCGCGAATACGGCATCAGCTACACCCGCCTCGACAAGGCGGAGCTGGCCAAGGCCGAGCCGCATCTGAGCCGCGACTTCGTCGGCGGCCTGAAATGGAACGATCCGTGGTCGGTGCTGGATCCGCACGGCCTGACCGCTGCCTATCTCAAATATTTCGAAAGCCTCGGCGGCCGCTTCGTCACCGGCGACGCCACCACGCTGGCGCCACGCTCCAGCGGCGCCGGCTGGCAGGTCAAAACCGAAGAAGGCCTGGTCGAGGGCAAGGACGTGGTGCTGGCGCTCGGCCCCTGGTCTGAGGAAGTGACCCGCAAGCTCGGCTACGACTTCCTGCTCGGCGTCAAGCGCGGCTATCACATGCACTATGCCCCGGCCGGCAATGCCAAGCTCAACAACTGGCTGATGGACAAGGAGCGCGGCTATTTCCTCGCGCCGATGAACAAGGGGATCCGGCTCACCACCGGCGCCGAGTTCGCCTATCGCGACGCGCCGAAGTCGCCGGTCCAGGTCGATCGCGCCGAGCGCGTCGCCCGCACGATCTTCCCGCTCGCCGAGCGCCTCGATGCCGAGCCGTGGATGGGCGCCCGCCCCTGCACGCCGGACATGATGCCGATCCTCGGCAAGGCGCCGCGCCATCAGGGCCTGTGGTTCGCCTTCGGCCATGCCCATCACGGCCTCACCCTCGGCCCGGTCACCGGCCGCCTGATCGCTGAGGCGGTGACCGGCGAGAAGCCGTTCATCGACATGACCGCCTGGCGGCCCGAGCGCTTCAACCCGTAAGGGCAGCTGAACCACAGCGACAATTTCCGATCCCGCCCCCGGCCTCGATGCGAAGCCGGGGGCGTTCTTTTATCTTTCGACCGCCAACGGCCAGCCGCCGGGTTCATGCGACGCAAGCCATTGGCACTCAACGGAAAAGCCCGGCCGGACGCTTGCGTGCCCGCAGAGGCTGGAAATCCGGGAAATTCGGTGCTAAGGTGTTTTCGGTCATATGACCAATTTCGCCGCCCCTGCAGGCGGCAGACCGGACAAGAAACGATGCACCCGATGTGTCACCGGTCGAGGGGTTCGCAGGCACTGGCAAGGTTATGGTACGTTTCTTGATCTACAACGCGAAGTCGGCCCACCGTTAGCGGTGCATCTTTGCGCATGCGTGTCTTCACGCTCTCAAGATCAGATCGACCTTTTCCCTTTTTACGGTGCCCCATGGACATTGATAGTTACGCACGAAACTTTTTTGCCGAGAATCCCGATATCGAAGTGCTCGAAGCCTTCGTCATCGACGTGAACGGCGTTCCCCGCGGCAAGTGGATCCCGCGCGAGAGAGCGCTGGACGTGCTCACCAAGGGCATGGCAATCCCGCGCTCGGTCTATGCGCTCGACGTCTGGGGCCGCGACGTCAACTCAGCCGGTCTGGCCGAGGGCACCGGCGACCCGGACGGCCTCTGCTTCCCGGTTCCCGGCACGCTGTCGCGCGTCACCTGGCTGTCGCGCCCGACCGCGCAGGTCCTTCTGCAGATGCGCAATCCCGACGGCAGCGGCTTCTACGCCGATCCGCGCCAGGTGCTCGCCACCGTGCTCGAGCGCTACAAGAAGCTGAACCTCACGCCCGTGGTCGCGACCGAACTGGAGTTCTACCTGATCGACCCGGTCCGCTCCGCACTTGATCCCGTCCGGCCGCCGAACACGCGCGACGGCCGCTGGCACACCGGCCAGACGCAGGTGCTGTCGATTTCCGAACTGCAGGACTTCGAGGAGGTGTTCTACGGCATCTCCGCCGCCGCCCGTGCCCAGAACGTGCCGGCCGATACGACGCTGCGGGAAAACGGCCCCGGCCAGTACGAGATCAACCTCAACCACGTTCCGGATGCGCTCGCCGCGGCGGATTATGCGGTGCTGCTGAAGCGCATCGTCAAGGGTGTGGCCCGTTGCAACGATCTTGACGCCACCTTCATGGCCAAGCCCTATGGCACCCAGGCCGGCAGCGGCATGCACGTGCATTTCTCGATCCTCGACGAAAACGGCAAGAACATCTATGTCGGCGAGGATGGCCCTTCGGAACGCCTGATGCACTCGGTCGGCGGCCTGCTCGAGGCCATGGGCGAGAGCATGGCGATCTTTGCGCCGCACCAGAACTCCTATCGCCGCCTGACCCCGTCGGAACACGCGCCCACGTATGCCTCGTGGGGCTTCGACAACCGCTCGGCCGCCGTGCGCGTCATCACCGCCTCGAAGCCGGCGACCCGCATCGAGCACCGCGTCGCCGGCGCCGACACCAACCCTTACCTGGTCATCGCCATGATCCTGTCGGCAGCACTCGCCGGCATGAAGGAGAAGACCTCGCCCGGCGGCGCGATCTCCGGCGACGAGCACGCCATCAGCCATGAGCCGCTGCCGACGAACTGGGATTATGCGCTGCAGCGCTTTGCCAAGTCGAGCTTCGCCTATGCCGCGCTCGGGCCGCAATATCGCGGGCTTTACGCGGCCTGCAAGCAACAGGAACTGTCGGAATTCGCGCTGCGCGTGACCGACGTCGAATATGACGCCTACATCAGGACTGTGTGACATGAGCGACAAGAACAGCACTTCCAAGACCAATCCCGGCCATGCCCCTTCCTGGTATGCCCATTCGGCCAATGACAAGACCGTGCGCCCGAGCCTCGAAGGCGCGCTGGAAGCGGATGTCTGCGTCATCGGCGCCGGCTTCACCGGCGTATCGGCGGCCCTGCAGCTGGCCGAGAACGGCTACAAGGTGATCGTGCTCGAGGGCGAGCGCGTGGGCTTCGGCGCCTCCGGCCGCAATGGCGGCCAGATCGTCAACGGCTACAGCCGCGACCTCGAGACCATCGCCCGGCGCTACGGCCCGGACAAGGCGGCCCGCCTCGGTGCAATGTCGCTGGAGGGTGGTCAGATCATCCGCGAGCGCGTGGCGAAATACGACATCAAGTGCGATCTCGTCGACGGCGGCTTCTTCGCCGCCTTCACCGACAAGCAGGTGCGCGAGATGGCGCATGTGAAGGCCCATTGGGAAAAGCATGGCCACACCGGCCTCGAAATGGTCTCTAAGGCCGAGGTCGGCAAATACGTGAAGTCGGACCGTTATGTCGGCGGCATGATCGACAAGCTCGGCGGCCATATCCACCCGCTCAACCTCGTGCTCGGCGAAGCCGCCGCCGTCGAAAGCCTCGGCGGCCGCATCTTCGAAAACAGCCGCGTCACCGGTGTCGATTTCGGCGCCAATCCGGTGGTGCGCACCGCCCGCGGTTCGGTGAAGGCCAAATATGTGCTGGTCTGCGGCAATGCCTATCTCGGCTCGATGCTGCCGAAGATCGCCGACAAGATGATGCCGGTTTCCTCCCAGGTCATGGCGACCGAACCGCTCGATCCCAAGCTGATCGAGGAACTGCTGCCGGCCAACTATTGCGTCGAGGACGCCAACTACGTGCTCGATTACTATCGCCGCACGGCCGACAACCGCCTGCTCTACGGCGGCGGGATCGGCTATGGCGGCCAGGACCCGGCCAACCTCACCGGGGTCATCCGCCCGAACATGCTGAAGACCTTCCCGCAGCTCGCCAACACCAAGATCGAATTTGCCTGGAGCGGCAATTTCGCGCTGACGCTGACGCGCATTCCGCACATGGGCAAGCTCGCCGACAATGTCTACTTCTCGCATGGCGACAGCGGTCACGGCGTGACCACGACCCATCTGCTCGGCAAGATCCTCGGCGAGGCCGTCGCCGGCCATGCCGGCCGTTACGACGTCTGGTCGTCGCTGACCGCCCTGCCCTTCCCCGGCGGCAAGACCTTCCGCGTGCCGCTCACCGTGCTCGGCGCCTGGTGGTACGGCATGCGCGACAAGCTCGGCATCTGAGGAGAACCCCATGCGCACAGTCACCGTCGCTGCAACCCAGATGGCCTGCAGCTGGGATATTCCCGGCAATATCGCCCGTGCCGAAGGCCTGATCCGCAAGGCCGCCGCCGAGGGCGCCAACATCGTGCTGATCCAGGAGCTGTTCGAGGCGCCGTATTTCTGCCAGGACCAGATCGCCGAATTCTTCGACATGGCCAAGTCCTTCGAGGACAATCCGCTGATCGCGCATTTTGCGTCCCTTGCCGCCGAGCTCGACGTGGTCCTGCCGATCAGCTTCTTCGAAAAGGCCGGCCAGGCCTTCTTCAACAGCGTCGCGATCGTCGATGCCGACGGCAGCGTGCTCGGCCTCTACCGCAAGAGCCATATCCCGGACGGCCCGGGCTATACCGAGAAATACTATTTCTCGCCCGGCGACACCGGTTTCCAGGTCTGGCAGACGAAGCACGCCACCATCGGCGTCGGCATCTGCTGGGACCAGTGGTTTCCGGAAGCCGCGCGCGCCATGGCGCTCCAGGGTGCCGAACTGCTGTTCTATCCGACCGCGATCGGCTCCGAACCGCAGGACCCGACCATCGACAGCGCCGCCCACTGGCAGCGCGTCATGCAGGGCCATGCGGCGGCGAATCTGATGCCGGTCATCGCCTCCAATCGCATCGGCACGGAGCCGGGCCGCAAGGGCACGGAACTCACCTTCTACGGCTCGTCCTTCATCGCCAACCAGACCGGCGAAAAGGTTGCCGAGGCCGACCGGACGACGGAAACGGTGCTCACCGCCACCTTCGATCTCGACGCCATCGCCAAACAGCGCGCCGCCTGGGGCCTCTTCCGCGACCGCCGGCCGGAGCTTTACACGCCGCTTCTGACGATGGACGGAGACGCTTGAGACGAGTTTCGGGACGGTCTTTCTCGGGGATAACCCCCTCACCTGCAATTTCTAGCACTTGGCGCGCGCCAAGATGCTGAAATTGCTTCCTCTCCCACAAGGGGAAGAGGAGGAATATGTCGGGCGCCGTGGCCCTCTTCTCCCCGTCGAGGGAGAAGAAGCGAAATCGGCGTCTTAGCGTCAGCTAAGTGCCAGATTTCGCAGATGAGGGGGTCGGGCGCGGCGTGGCAAAAGGATCCCCCTCACCTGCAATTTCTAGCACTTGGCGCGCGCCAAGATGCTGAAATTGCTT
>DAIMJJ010000042.1:15412-22520 GCA_036722275.1 Rhizobium sp.
TCGAGGCTCTGGTCGATGTCGACCGTCACCACGCCCGGCTCGCCAGTCGGGACCTCGAGTGTCGCAAGCTGGCTGTCGAGCAGGGAGAGCGGCATGAAGTGGCCGGTGCGGGCGCCCATGCGTTCGGTGAGCAGCGCGCGCGAGCCGTGGAGATAGACGAAGCGCAGACGCCCGCCGGTCGCTGAGCGCAGACGCTCGCGATAGACCCTCTTCAGCGCCGAGCAGGACACCACGATCCCCGCGCCGCACTCAAGCGAGGCTCCGATCTCGGCGCCGATGATGTCGAGCCAGGGCCAGCGGTCGTCGTCGGTGAGCGGCGTGCCCATCGCCATCTTGTCGACATTCGCCTTCGGATGCAGCACGTCGCCCTCGACGAAGGCCACACCCAGCCGCTCGGCCAGCATCGCGCCGACCGACGACTTGCCGCATCCGGAGACGCCCATGACGATGATGGCGACCGGTCCGCCCGAAGAATGTCCCTGCACGATTGCCTGCTCCCTTGCTGCCCGACGGTCGGGGCCGCGACCTTAACGAGCAGGGCCGCGAATTCAAGCCGTTCCCCCGGTCGATCGCCCTGGCAGGGGCGCCACCCGGAGATCAGGCAGCGCGGATGGCCGCGGCAATCTTTTCGGCGATCGCGATCACCGGCGCATTGGTGTTGCCGCCGATCAGCGTCGGCAGGATTGAGGCGTCGACGACGCGCAGGCCCTCGATACCACGCACCTTGAGATCCGGATCGACGACGGAAGCCTCGTCCGCGCCCATGCGGCAGGTCCCGGCCGGATGGTAGATGGTCTCGGCGCGAGCGCGGATCGCGGCTTCCACCTCGGCATCGGACCGCCCGGCCGGATAGAGCTCGCGCCCGCGATACCGATCGAGCGGGCTGGCCTCCATGATGTCGCGCATCATCTTCGTGCCGGCGATCATGCCGTCAACGTCGCGCCGGTCGGACAGATAGGCGGGATCGATCAGCGGTGCGGCCATGGGATCGGCGCTCTTTAAGGCCACGCGGCCGCGCGAATGGGGCCTGAGCAGGCAGACATGGCAGGAATAGCCGTAGCCGAGATGCATGCGCCGGGCATGGTCATCGACCATGGCGACGACGAAATGCAGCTGGATGTCGGGGCGGTCGAGCGCCGGATCGGTCTTCAGGAAGGCGCCGGATTCGGCAAAGGTCGAGCGCAGGAGGCCGGTGCCCTCGCGCCGCCACTCGCCGGCCGCCTTGCCCATCACGCGCAGGCCGGTGAAGCCGATGCCGAGCAGGTCGGTGTCGGAGGAGCGATAGACGCTGGTATAGTCGAGATGGTCCTGAAGGTTGGTGCCGACCTCCGGGCGGTCTGCGACCACGGCAATGCCATGGCGGCGCAGTTCGTCGGCCGGGCCGATACCCGATAGCATCAGCAGCTGCGGCGACTGCAAGGCGCCGCTCGACACCAGCACCTCGCGCGCGGCCAGCGCGGTGCGTTCCTGCCGGCCGATGCGATAGGCAACGCCGGTCGCCCGACCCTTCTTGGTCAGGATGCGGCTCGCCCGCGCACCGGTGACGATGGTCAGGTTCGGGCGGTCGAAATGGTCGTGCAGATAGGCGGCGGAGGCCGAGCAGCGCTCGCCCTTCTTCGGCCCCCTCCAGAACTGCGTCGCCTGATAGAGCCCCAGCCCCTCCTGATCGACGCCGTTGAAATCGTCATTGGCCTTGAGGCCGCGCGCGACCCCGGCCTCGATGAAGGCCTGGTTGATCGGCCGCGCCCAGTGGGCATTGGACACCTGCAACGGACCGCCCGCGCCATGCAGGGCGGAGGCGCCGCGCTCATTGTCCTCGGCTTTGAGGAAGTGCGGCAGCATGTCGGCAAAGGACCAGCCGGCGCAGCCGTCGGCGGCCCAGCCATCGTAGTCCGAGGCATGGCCGCGCACATAAAGCATGGCGTTGATCAGGCTGGAACCGCCCAGACCCCGGCCCCGCGGCTGATAGGCGCGCCGGCCGTTGAGCTCGGCCTGCGGCTCGCTTTCGAAGCACCAGTTGGCCGAGCGCAACCGGCCCGGCACGATGGCGGCTGCGCCCGAGGGCACGCGCAGCAGGAGATCCCGGCCGGCGCCGCCCGCCTCGATCAGGCAAACCTTGACATCGGCGTCTTCACTCAGCCGTGCGGCCAGCACCGAGCCCGCCGAACCGCCGCCGACGATCACGTAATCGAACATGTGAGCCGCCCCTCCCAAAGCCTGCCCGCGGGCATCCCCCCGCCTTCCTGAAACGGCCGCACTCGCTTCCGTTTACGTAAACGTATTTCGCTCGAAGCGGGAGCTCAAGGGGGCAGTCCCGCACCTGGCGACTTTTTTGGCAGGCATCGCCCCGTGAACGAAAAGACCCCGCCGCTCGGCCGAGCGACGGGGTCCCGTAAAATCAGAAATGGCGCCGGATCAGACGGCGGCAACAGGCGCAGCCGACGCGGCAGGGGCCGCAATCTCGGTCTGGCGGCCGAATTCGTTGATGCCGAGCAGGAAGTTGATCTGCGGGCGCGTCTTCACCAGATCTTCGATGGTGTATTCGCTGAGCACGTTGAAGAAGGCGTTGAGCGCCTTGCGCAGCGCGGAGTTGAGGCCGCAGCTGTCGATCAGCGGGCAATCGACGTCACCGTCGTCCTCGAAGCATTCGGCCATGGCGAAGCTGTCCTCGGTCACGCGCACGACATCGAACAGCGTTATCTTGTCGGCCGGACGGCCGAGGCGCACGCCGCCATTGCGGCCGCGCACGGTTTCCACAAGCCCGGCCTTGTTGAGAGGCTGCAGGATCTTGAACAGGAACAGCTCCGACACGCCGTAGGATTTGGCGATCTCCGGGATGCGGCTCAAGTGGTCCTTGTTCGCCGCGCAGTACATCAGCATGCGAACCGCGTAGTTTGTCTGTTTCGTCAACCGCATGCGATACTCCCTGGACTCAGATGCAGCCTGCTATAGCGGATTCTGCAGTTTTGAACAATTCCAAAATACTCAAGTTCAGACTTCACGTGTCCGTGAGTCGCGGGGCGTCGCATTGACAGCCCAGGAAATCCTGAATATCAGGCTCAACAAATACAGGCATTCTCAAAGGGAGGTTCCATGCTTTCGGTCAAATATTTCCGCGCTGCGCTTCTGGGCTCCGTCGCCTTCGCCACTGCGGCCGGCTCGGCGCTTGCCGATGGCGAGGTCAATATCTATTCCTACCGCCAGCCGGAACTCATCCAGCCGCTGATCGACGCCTTCACCGCGGAAACGGGCATTGAAGCCAATGTCCTCTTCCTCGACAAGGGTCTGGTCGAGCGCATGGCCGCCGAGGGCGCCAACTCCCCGGCCGACGTCATCCTGACCGTCGATATCGGCCGCCTGATCGAGGCCAAGGACGGCGGCGTGACGCAGCCGCTCGAAAACGCGGTCATCAACAAGGATATCCCGGCGCAGTATCGCGATCCGGCCGGCGAATGGTTCGGCCTGACCACCCGTGGCCGCGTCGTCTACGCCTCCAAGGAACGCGTGCCCGAAACCGCGATCACCTATGAGGAGCTGGCCGACCCGAAGTGGAAGGGTCGCATCTGCATGCGCGACGGCCAGCACTCCTACAATATCGGCCTGTTCGCCTCGATGATCGCCCATCACGGCGCCGACTATACCGAAAAGTGGCTGACCGGCCTGAAGAACAATCTCGCCCGCAAGCCGGACGGCAACGACCGCAGCCAGGCCAAGGCCATCATGGCCGGCGAATGCGACATCGCGCTCGGCAATACCTACTATGTCGGTCTGATGATGACCAACGAGAAGGACCCGGAAGAGAAGGAATGGGCGGCCGCTACCAAGGTCCTCTTCCCCAATGCCGCCGACCGCGGTACGCATGTCAATATTTCCGGCATGGCGCTCGCCAAATACGCACCGAACAAGGACAATGCGATCAAGCTCATGGAATTCCTGTCGTCCGGCAAGGCGCAGGAAATCTATGCCGAGCAGGTGTTCGAATATCCGGTTCTGCCGGGTGCGAAGGTGTCCGACGTCGTCGCCTCCTTCGGCGCCATCAAGCCGGACACGCTGCCGCTGGTCGACATTGCCGCCAATCGCAAGCAGGCATCCGAGCTCGTCGACAAGGTCGGCCTCAACGACGGCCCGACGCAGTAAGGCGCAAGCCGTATTATCGACAGGATACCAGGGGCGGTCTTACGGGCCGCCCTTTTCCTTGGCCACCTCGCGTGCCCATTCCTCGATCTGGCGACGGCGATCCGGCGTGCCGGGATGGGTCGACAGAATGGTCGTGCCGTCGCGGTCGCCGAACTTCTCCTCGACGACCGCGAAGAACCGGCCGATCGCCGCCGGATCGTGGCCGGCCCTGGCCATCAGCTCGACGGAGATGCGGTCGGCCTCGCTTTCGGCCGAACGGGAATAGGACAGGGTCAGGAGAGCGGCACCGTCGGTCAGGATCTCCTCCCCGGCATTGCCGATGTCACCGGTGATCAGCATGATCAGCGCCGCAGTGCCGGCCGCCCGGTAGAACTGCCGCAGCGAGTGATCCCGCTCGACATGGCCGATCTCGTGCGCCAGCACGCCGAGCAGCATTTCGGTGTCGGTGCCGGCCAGATCGACCAGTTCGTCGGTCATCACCAGCGTGCCGTCGGGCAGTGCGAAGGCGTTGGGGCCGATATAGCCGCCCTTGCGGAAATGCAGCGCATAGCCGGCCGCACCCCGGCTCGACAGGGCGGCGATGCGCTCGAAGCCCGCCTGGATCTCGTTCTGGCGCGCCGCAGGCAGTTCGCTCTGGGAAAACACCGCCTGATCGAGCGAAGCGAGCGTGCCCGACGCCATCAGGTCGGCAACCGCCGGCGGCGTCACCAGCACCGCCACCTCGACCAGCGCCGGCAGCGCGAACCGATAGATGATGCCGGCGAGCAGGAAGACGGCGAGCACGAGGCCGATCAGCCGCGGATGGAACCGCTCCAGTTCGTGAACCAGCCCGCCCCGGTGCAGCCGGCGGGCGGAAAGCCAGGCGTCGACGGCATCATTGTCACTCGTTTCGAACAGCGAGCCGTCGGCAAAGGTTATGCGGCGCGGAATGCGCCCGACCCTTTGCGAGATCTGGGCGGCATCGGCATCGGTGACCGAGACCGGGTCGCCGGCCACCCCATCGAGACGCACGAACAGGGTGCGCCCCTGGGCAAGCAACCGCGCCGGCACAGACCGGCTGGAGCGCGGCGGATGCCAGTGGCCGGTCGCGATGGTCTCTGTCTCAGAAGCCAAAGTCGAACCCTTCTATGTCGAGGTATTCGGCGGTGGCGGCCGAGCCCGTCTCTTCGATCGCGACCACAATCTCGCCGATATCGCCATCGATCGCCACACCCGTATGCGCCATCTGATAACTCTGCTCGCGCACTGCCGCCCAGGGACGCAGGAGCCCGAAGGTCAGCACGGTCAGCACCAGGTTCGACGCGACGATCCACAGATAGCGCAGGCGCCCCATGTCGCTGAACAGGCGGTGGCGGCCGTCGAGCAGGGTGGCGTTCAGCACCACGTTTCTTATGCCGACCCGGTAGAGAACCGAGGCGATTGCATAGACCAGGAGAAAGGGAATGAGCGTGCCGTAAATGGCGGCGATGACCTGGACCGGTGCCTCGTCCTCATTGGCAACGGCCTCCACGGCCGCGCCCGCCGCGTAAAGCAGCATGCCCACGCCGACGGCCAGTGCGAGCCCGATCAGGGTCACGAGCACGGCCGGCACCCAGGC
This sequence comes from Rhizobium sp., assembly GCA_036722275.1. Classification (GTDB taxonomy): domain Bacteria; phylum Pseudomonadota; class Alphaproteobacteria; order Rhizobiales; family Rhizobiaceae; genus Allorhizobium. Next base: position 21,147 of record DAIMJJ010000042.1, read on the forward strand.
CCGGTAGAGCTTGCCGATCCGCGGGTCGGTCGAGAAGGCGCGGTCGCCGTAGCGCAGATTGTTGAAGATGTAGCGATAGAGCCAGCGGCTGGCGAGCGGCGCGAGCAAACCGAGGCTGAAGAACGCCACCAGCCCGCCGAGGATCACCGAGACGAAGGCACCCCAGGGCGTTCCCTTGAAATCGAAGCGGATGTTGCGGTAGCTCGTCACCCGGGCGGAGAAGCGTAAGCCCCGCGACAGCAGCCAGGGCAGTGCCAGCAGGACGACGAGGGGAAGCCCGAGCCCGGCCAGTGGATGCAGGAGGCTCAGCACCTGCATGATGATCAGGAAGGCGAAGACGATCAGACGACCTATCAGGATCTGCATGCCGCGGGCATGATAGTCGAAGGAGTGGCCGTCGATGAAACTGTTGCCGTAGAAATAGCGGTTACGCCGCACCTTGGCCCAGGCCGAATAGATGCCGAGCGTGACGACCGTCAGCAGGATATTGACGATCCAGATGCCGAAATACTCGCCGGCGCGCCCGCGAAACTCTCCGCGCGCCAGCGGCGCTGCCGCTTCCGTCTCCGTCATGTCTCCGCCTCTGCAACTCAAGTCATGGCGCGTTCCCCGGCCGCATGCCGCACGCTTCCGACAGAGGTGCCACGCCTGCCCGGTCGTCGCAAGCAGGCCACACGCAAAACGGGCCCCTTTTGAGGGCCCGTTCTCTGTTCATTTCGTCGCATGGTCGCTGCCGGGGCAAAGCGCTTGCCCCGGCGTGTGACGCATGTCACTTCATGGTCGGGATCGAGAACTCGGCGCCGTCCTTGATGCCCGAGGGCCAACGCGAGGTGACCGTCTTGGTGCGGGTCCAGAACTTGATCGAGTCCGTGCCGTGCTGGTTGAGGTCGCCGAAGGACGAAGCCTTCCAGCCGCCGAACGAGTGGTAGGCGAGCGGAACCGGGATCGGAACGTTGACGCCGACCATGCCGATGTTGATGCGGCTGGTGAAGTCGCGGGCAGCGTCGCCGTCACGGGTGTAGATCGAGACGCCGTTGCCGTATTCGTGCTTCATCGGCAGCGAGAGGGCTTCCTCGTAGTTCGCGGCGCGCACGACCGACAGAACCGGTCCGAAGATCTCGGTCTTGTAGATGTCCATGTCCGGCGTGACGTTGTCGAACAGGCAGCCGCCGACGAAGTAGCCGTTTTCATAACCCTGCAGCTTGAAGCCGCGGCCGTCGACGACGAGCTTGGCGCCTTCCTCGACGCCGCGGTCGATCAGGCCGAGGATGCGGGTCTGGGCTTCCTTGGTGACGACCGGACCGAAATCGGCCTTCTCGTCATTGTACGGGCCGATGCGGAGCTTCTCGACCATGGGGACGAGCTTCTCGATCA
>DAIMJJ010000043.1:0-4705 GCA_036722275.1 Rhizobium sp.
GACCGACGGCCGCATCGACCAACCGCTCATGGGTTTCGGCAAGGGCGACGTCGCCTGCCACGGCCTGGGCCTTGCCACCCTTCAGGCGGATGAGATCGACGGTCTCGTCGAGCGCCTCGCGGCCGCGGGCATTGAGCACGAGCGACGCCCCTTGCGAGGCGAACAGAAGGGCGGTGGCGCGGCCGATGCCGGACGATGCTCCGGTGATGATGGCGACCTTGTCGTTCAGGCTTGTCATGGGTACCTCCTTGGTGTTGGAGGCCAAGGGATAGGCAGGCCGGCCGGTGGCAGCCACCCGTTTCCGGCCAGCTCTTGCCGCACCGCATTCGAGCCCCGTGTGGGGGCTCGATGGGCCGTCCTGTGGCACAGATGTTTTTCCCCGCGGCGACATTGTTCCGGAGGGGGGATTGCGGCCATGGTCGAGACGGGCGTCCGTCGAAGCGGTGGCGGCGTCCTCCCCCCGTTGACCGCAGGAGAATGCCCGTGCTGACCATTCGACGTCTCGATATTTCCGATGCCCGCCTGCTGATTGCCGGCGCCAGCGCCAAGGCCCGCGAGATCGGCGTGCCGATGTGCATCGCCATCACCGACGAGAGCGGACAGCTCGTCGCCTTCGAGCGCATGGACGGCGGCAAGGTGACCAGCACGACGATTGCCATCGACAAGGCATTCACAGCGGCTGCGGCGAAGAAGGCGACCCATGACTATGGCGCGGCCAGCCAGCCGGGCAGCCCGGCCTTCGGCATTCATTCGGCGATCGGCGGACGGCTGATGGTGGTGGGCGGCGGCCTGCCGGTCGTCATCGACGGCGAGGTGGTTGGCGGGATCGGCCTCAGCTCGGGCACGCCGGCGCAGGACCTCGGCTGCGCCGAGGCCGGCATTGCCCACTTCCTTGCGATGCGGGGTTAATCCTTCAGCCCGGCCGAGAGATCGTCGGTTTCGGCGGCGGCATCCTCGGCGCTTTCCTCGATGCGCTCCATGTCGTCGTCGGACAGGCCGAAATGATGACCGATCTCGTGGATCAGCACATGGGTGATGATGTCGCCCAGCGTCTCCTCGTTCTCGGCCCAGTAGTCGAGGATGGGGCGGCGATAGAGCGTGATGCGGTTGGGCATCTCGCCGGTTTCCATGGTGAAACGCTCGGAAATGCCGCGGCCCTCGAACAGGCCGAGCAGGTCGAATGGCGTTTCCAACGCCATGTCCTCGAAGACTTCGTCGGTCGGAAAATCGGCGATCTCGATGATCAGATTGCCCGTCAGCGCCCTGAATTCCTCCGGCAGATGGCCATAGGCCTCGATCGCCAGCGATTCGAAGGTGCTGATCGTCGGTGCATGGCGTTCGCGCCAATCTTCGGTCTGGTCGATACGGGCCATCGGTACTCCTTGACTTCGCTTCCATATAGGACCTTTGGCCGGGCTTTTCGAGTGGGAATCCTGTCAAGGAATAAATTCACAGGGAATCCGGTTGACTCTTTCCGCAAGCTCTGGAATCTCTAAGAACATATAGAGAACATTTCAGCAGGAGATGACGTCATGGGCGCGACCGCTCTGGCGCAGGAGAGGCTTTTTGCCTTGCGCAAGGCCATAGCCAAGATCGAGGGACGAGCGCCGGGCGACGCGCTGGCGCCCGAGGTTGGAATTGAGGCCGAGCCTGCCGGGCAGGGTAGCGCGGCTGCCCGGGGCTTCTCCCCCATGCCGGCTGCGGCAGGGCTTGAAAGCCTGTTGCCGGAGGGGTTTCCGCAAGGCGTCATGATCGAGCTGCGCGGCACGCGGCTGCGCGACGCCGGCGCCGTCAGTGGCTTTGCGCTCGGATTGTGCCTGTCGAGCCGGGGCGACCGGCCGAACAAGCCGAGCCTGTGGATCGGCGAGCGCATGGTCGCGCGCGAGGCGGGCCTGCCCCATGCGGCGGGGCTTGTCGATTACGGGCTGCGGCCGGGCGAGCTGCTCTATGCCATGCCGAAGCGGCTGGAGGATGCGCTCTGGCTTGCCGATGCCGCGCTCACCTCGCGCAGCTTTGCGGCCGTGATGCTGGAGGTCGGCGGCAATCCGCGCGGTTTCGGCCTCACCGAAAGCCGGCGTCTCAGTTTGAAGGCCAAGAGTGCCGGCGGCCTTCTCCTTCTGATGCGTCAGGGCGGGGAGGAGGAGGCGAGCAGCGCCTCCCTTCGCCTGCGCATCGAAACCGCGCCTGCGGCGGCGCGGCACCTGCCCGACGGATCGATGCTTGGCGGCAGCATCGGCCATCCCGTCTTCCGCCTCGTGCCGGAAAAGACCCGGCTCGGGGGACCTCGCGAACTGATCCTGGAGTGGAATAGAGATGACCGCCAATTTTACCCCGCAGCTTCCCCTGACACCGGCCGACGGCCGGCTGAACGACCGGCGCATCCTGGCGCTCTGGCTGCCGCGGCTTTCGACCGACCGGCTGGCGCGCCGCCGATGGGGACAGTCCTGGCGTTCGACCGGGCGTCCTGAGCATCCGCCGGTCGTGTGCGCCGGCCGGCTCGGCAATGCCATGCGCCTGACCGCGCTCGACGAGGCGGCCGAGGCGATCGGCCTCAAGGTCGGCCAGGCGCTGGCGGAGGCCCGGGCGATCTGTCCGACGCTCGACGTTGTCGAGGACGATCCGCCGGCGGACCGGCGGCTGCTCGAGGCGATCGCCGACTGGTGCGACCGCTATACGCCGCTGGTGGCGCTGGACGGCAGCGACGGGTTGATGCTCGACATCACCGGATGCGCGCATCTGTTCGGCGGCGAAGCGAGCCTGGTGCGCGAGCTGCTCGAGCGCCTGTTCCAGCTCGGGCTCGATGCGCGCGGGGCGATTTCCTCGACGCCCGGCCTGTCCTGGGCGGCCGCACGCTTTTCCGGCGGCCCGGTGGTGGCCGATGCCGACCGGCTGCGGGTGCTCTCGCCCTTGCCGATGAAGGCGCTGCGGATCGACGACGGCATGGCGGCGGGGCTGGCGCGGGTCGGGCTCAAACAGGTGGGCGATCTGCTGACGGCGCCACGCGGGCCGCTGACCCGACGTTTCGGTCCCCTGCTGCTGCTGAGGCTCGACCAGGCCCTGGGCCGGGAAGGCGAGGCGATCGTGCCCCGGCGGCCTGTCGCCCTGCTTTCGGTCGAACGGCGCCTGCAGGAGCCGGTGCGGGATGAGGACATGATCCTCGACCTTGCCGAACGGCTGGCGGCGGGCCTCAAATCCGGCCTCGACGCGCGCGGCGAGGGTGGGCGGCTGTTCGAACTCCTGCTGTTTCGCGTGGATGGCCGGGTGTTCCGGATCGAGATCGGTGCGGCCTCCCCGCTCAAGGATGCCCGTCGCATCCGGGCGCTGTTTGCCGAAAGGCTCGGCGCCCTGCACGACGATCTCGATGCCGGTTTTGGCTTCGAACTCATCCGGCTGAATGTGCTGCGCAGCGAAACCTTTGCCGAGACGCAGGCGACGTTCGGCGCGTCGAAGCAGGAGGATGCGGCGCCGCTCGACTTCATCGATCGCGTGACGGCCCGCTTCGGCGATGGCTGCCTGCTCATGCCGGTGACCCATGCCAGCCATTGGCCGGAACGGGCCTCCACTCTTTCGCCCGTCACCGCCGCCGGCCTGCAACCGTCCTTGCCCCCGGTCTCGCCCCCGGTGCGCAGCGAGCGGCCGATCCGTCTCTTTGTCCACCCGGAGCCGGTGGAGGTGACCGCCGAGGTGCCGGACGGCCCGCCGGCCGTCTTTCGCTGGCGGCGGGCCCAGCACAGGGTGGCGCGTGCCGAAGGCCCCGAACGGCTGGCGCCGGAATGGTGGATCGACGGCGAGGATGCCCTGCCGCGGGACTATTTCCGCATCGAGGACAGCGCCGGCCATCGCTTCTGGCTGTTCCGCCAGGGTCTCTACGAACGCGGGTCGGTCACGCCGAGCTGGTTCATGCAGGGCATATTCGCATGAGCGCGCCGGTCTACTTCGAGATCGCCTGCCGCAGCAATTTCTCCTTCCTGGAGGGGGCCGCGCATCCGGAGGAAATGGTGGCGACCGCCGCACGGATCGGCCTTGCCGGCCTCGGCCTTGCCGATCGCAATACGGTCGCCGGGGTGGTGCGCATGCATGCCGCGGCGAAGCTGAAGGGCTTTGCCTTTCGCCCCGGTGCGCGCCTCGTCTTTGCCGACGCCACGCCGGAACTTCTCGCCTATCCGATGAACCGGCGCGGCTGGGGCCATCTCTGCCGGCTGCTGAGCACCGGAAACCTGCGGTCGCAGAAGGGGATCTGCACCCTCTACGAGGAGGACCTGCTTTCCTGGAATCAGGATCTGGTCTTTGCGGCCATGGTGCCGAGCTTTGCGACGAATGCCGAAGCCGAGGACTATGCGGCGCGACTGGCGCGGCTTCTTCCGGCGCTAAAGGGGCGACTCTATCTGACGCTGGTGCCGCGTTACGACGGGCTGGACCGCCTTGCCTTCCGGCGGATCGCCGACATGGGACGTTCGCTTTCGCTGCCGCTGATCGCCAGCAACGACCCCTTCTATCACGCGCCCGAGCGCAAGCCGCTGGCCGATGTGGTGACCGCCATCCGCGAGCATGTGACGGTGGCAGACGCCGGTTTCCGGCTTCTGTCCCATGCCGAGCGGCATCTCAAGGAGCCCCGCGAAATGGCGCGTCTCCTGCGCGCCTATCCGCAGGCGATCGCCGCGACCGCCGAGTTCTTCTCCCGGATCGACTTTTCCCTCGACGAGCT
>DAIMJJ010000043.1:4805-9519 GCA_036722275.1 Rhizobium sp.
CGCGACGAACCGCCGGACATCGACGTCGATTTCGAGCACGAGCGGCGCGAGGAGGTGATCCAGTTCATCTATCGCACCTATGGCCGCGAACATGCGGCGTTGACGGCGGCCGTCATCAATTACCGGGCCCGTTCGGCCGGACGCGAGACGGCCAAGGTTTTCGGTCTGTCGGAGGATGTGCAGACAGCGCTGTCCGGCTCTATCTGGGGCTGGTCGCAGGCCGATCTGTCGGCCCGCGAGGCCCAGGCCGCGGGTCTTGATCTCGCCGATCCGACGACCCGGCGCGTGCTCGACTATGCCTCGACCCTGATGGGCTTTCCGCGCCATCTCTCCCAGCATGTCGGCGGTTTCGTCATCACCCGCGACCGGCTGGACGAGGTCGTGCCGATCATGAACACCGCCGACGGACGTTACATGGTCGAGTGGAACAAGGACGATCTCGACACGCTGAAGATCCTCAAGATCGACGTTCTGGCGCTCGGCATGCTGACCTGCCTCGCCAAGGCGATCAAACTGCTCGACAGCCATTACGGCCGCTCCATGACGCTCGCCGCCTTCTTCGAGGATCCGCGCGAGGAGGTCTACGACATGATCTGCCGGGCGGATACGCTCGGCGTCTTCCAGATCGAGAGCCGGGCGCAGATGAGCATGCTGCCGCGGCTGAAGCCGCGGGTCTTCTACGACCTGGTGATCGAGGTGGCGATCGTCCGGCCGGGGCCGATCCAGGGCAATATGGTGCATCCCTACCTGAAAAACCGCAGGGACAAGGAGGCCGGCCGCGAGATCACCTATCCGAAACCGGAGCTGGAGGCGGTGCTGAAACGCACGCTCGGGGTTCCGCTGTTCCAGGAACAGGCCATGCAGATCGCCATCACCGCCGCCGGCTTTCGCCCCTCCGAGGCCGACCAGCTGCGCCGCGCGATGGCGACCTTCCGGCGCACCGGGCAGGTCGCCAATTTCCGGCAGCGCTTCATCGACGGCATGCTGCAGCGGGACTATACGCTCGAATTCGCCGAGCGCTGCTTCAGCCAGATCGAGGGATTCGGCGAATACGGCTTCCCCGAAAGCCATGCGGCTTCCTTCGCCCTCCTGGTCTACGCCTCGGCCTGGATGAAGACCTTCTATCCCGACGTATTCTGCGCCGCGCTGCTCAATTCCCAGCCGATGGGCTTTTATGCGCCGGCGCAGCTGGTGCGTGATGCCCGCGAACACGGCGTCGAGGTGCGGCCGGTCGACGTCAACGCCTCCGCCTGGAACTGTGATCTGGAAGCGGACGGCTTCGACGTCGGCCGGGTGGCCAGGCGCCATGCCGCGATGCGCGGCGTCATCCGCAGCACCAAGGCTGTGCGGCTTGGCTTTCGCCAGGTCAAGGGCCTGTCCGAGGCCGACATGAACCTCCTCGTTGACCGCCGCGGTCAGGGCTACCGGTCGGTCAGGGATCTGTGGAAACGCACCGGTCTGTCGCGGGCGGCGATCGAGCGGCTGGCGGACGCGGATGCCTTTTCCTCCCTGGGCATCAGCCGTCGCGAGGCGCTGTGGGCGGCGCGTGCGCTCGATCAGCAGGCGGCCGTCGAGCACTTGCCGCTTTTTGCCGGCGCGGCCGAGACGGAGCTGCAGATCGAGGAAGACATGCTCCTGCCACAGATGCCGATCGGCGAACAGGTGATCCATGACTACCGCGTGCTGTCGCTGTCGTTGAAGGCGCATCCGCTTTCCTTCCTGCGCACCGAGCTTGCCCGGTCGGGCGTGCTTGCCTCGGCGGCGCTGGAAACAACCGCCCACGGACGGCGCGTCGAGGTGGCGGGCCTGGTGCTCGTGCGCCAGCGGCCGGGGTCGGCCAAGGGAGTGATTTTCATGACGATCGAGGACGAGACCGGCGTTGCCAATATCATCGTCTGGCCAAAAGTCTTCGAGCACTATCGCAGCATCGTCATGGGCGCCCGGCTGGTGAAGGTGCGCGGCCGGCTGCAGAAGGCGGAAGGCGTGATTCATGTGGTTGCCGAGCATCTCGTCGATGCCACCGACACGCTCGGCCTGCTGCGGGAGGACCTCAAGGATTTCGGCGGGCTCGCTAATGCCGACGAGGTCCGCCGCCCGGTCAACGAGCAGCGTCACGATGGCAAGTCGACCGGACTTCTGGCGCGGCTGATCCGCGATGTGCCGGATCTGGCCGGCGATGTCCGCCAGACCCTGCCGAAGGGCCGCAATTTTCATTGACCGGCATTCGCGCCGCTCGCCGTCCCCAGCGGCCGGCCTGACCGATGGGAGCGGAGAAAATTTCTTGACAAACGCCATCCTGTTTAGCAGAAAGGAGGGGATGAAAGTCATGTTTGGAAGAGCGTAGGGGCCATGCTGGTCTGCAGCTGCAATTACATCACCGACAAGGACATCAAGGACGTCATCAACGAGCTCCTTGATGAAGACTGTTGGCAGCTGATCGTTCCGGCCAAGGTCTACCATGCCATGGGCAAGCGCGGCCGTTGCTGCGGCTGCTTCCCCAATGTCGTCGACATCATCATCCGCACCACCGAGGAATATCACGCCGCGCGTCAGACCGATGGCGCCGACGTCGTCGACTTCATGGAACGGCTCAAGCGTTTTCACGAAGAGCAGAAGACCGCGATCATCGAGCGTCGCCAGCGGGCCGCCCGGGTGGCCTGACCCGTTCGGTCTTCCTTAGGGTCGTCATGCCCGTGTCGACAGAGGCGCGCCTGTCATCGCTGCGCCGTCCTTGCTCGCGGCGCATTCGATCCGATCCCCCCTTTCTCGTGCATCCCATCCCCTGGACCGAGGACAGTGCCTGCCGGTGCCCAGGCGCTTCGTGGCCCCATTCTCGGCCGGATACCTGCGCATGGGGCATGGGGAGAGTGCTCGCTCCTGCGCCATCTTGCCTCCGCAAACGTCTTCTGCGTGCGTGCAAAAGCGTCGACGCTCCGGTCCGGAGGAGTGCCGCCCGAGCCCGGGCCTCTGCGCTTTCCCGGGTGCGATCGATCGGCGCCGGTCCGGCCTGGGTCACAACCGTCCGCGCCTAAGCGGGGACAATGTTCGCACGGCGTTCAAGGCCGGTTTCCTTCGGCCTCGGACTACACTAGATTGATAACACAACAGAGTTTGCAACGGCCGCAACGCAGCGCATGCTTGCCGCTCGACCGGAACACAGGTTCAAAGGACGAACCAGAAAGAGGAAGGGATCCGTCATGAAGGGTGATCAGAAAGTCATCGAGAGGCTCAACGAGGCCTTGTTTCTCGAACTGGGCGCGGTGAACCAGTACTGGTTGCACTACCGTCTGCTCGATGACTGGGGCTACACCAAGCTCGCCAAGAAGGAACGCGCCGAATCGATCGAAGAGATGCAGCATGCCGACAAGCTGATCTCGCGCATCATCTTCCTCGAAGGCCACCCGAACCTGCAGACGGTCGCGCCGTTGCGCATCGGCCAGAATGTCAAGGAAGTGCTCGAGGCCGACCTCGCCGGCGAATACGACGCCCGCACCGCCTACAAGGCCTCGCGCGACATCTGCTATCAGGCCGGCGACTATGTCAGCATGAAGCTGTTCGAAGAGCTGCTGATGGACGAGGAAGGCCATATCGACTTCCTCGAAACCCAGCTCGAGCTGCTCTCGAAGATCGGCGAAGAGAAATACGGCCAGCTGAACGCCGATTCCGCCGACGCTGCGGAATAAGATATCAGGAGCCCGCCGGCAACGGCGGGCTCCTGAAATACCCCGGCCGTTCCGAGGCAAAAGCGTGCGCTCAAACGCGATGTTGGCGATCTGTCCCGGCGGAAAAGCGCTCCCATTTCCTGTGCGGCGGCGTCAGCGACCCTCGACGGGTGAGCGCGGTGGGACGTGGTGACGTCCAAGTCTTGCCGTTGGGCGCTTCGGGGCCGCGGATGTTTGGCCACCCCAGCATGAGGGCTCCACTTCGGCTGGCTGGGTCCGTCTTGTCTTCGGCCGTCAGCAACGGATAGCGGAATTTTCTGACCCCGCCGCCGCCAGACTGGATGCAAACATAGCCGGCGATGCTTCGCTTGAGCTTCGCCCCTGGCGGATCGAGGCACTCAGGTCCCGGATCTGGGCCTTGGAGCTTGCCATGGGCCGTTACCGCCGGCTGTCCTGGCCCCGTCTCGGTCGAGCGGCCCTCACGTCCACTCGTAAATCTTATCGGTGCGGAGCGGGCGGCTGCCGACCAGCAACGACGGGTCGGGAAGGCCGGCGGCATAGCGTTCGGCATCCTGGTCATCATTGAAGCCGACGAAGATCATGAACATGGCGCGGGCCTTTGGCTGGCCTTTCTTGCGATAGGCGAAGCTGACGGCGCAGGAGGGATATTGCGCGCCGATCGGCAGGGCGTCGGTCGCATTCTTGTCCTTGAGGTCATCGACATGGCCGCTGAAGGCCAGAAACTGGCTGAGCCCCATGAAATGGTCGATGGCCGCGAAGGCGGTCGCCTGGGTCATGCGGCGCGGGCTTTCGTCGGTCCCGGAGCGGCCGTAATAGAGGCTGTCGGTCTGGCCCTTGCGTCGCCTTGTTTCATAGACGACGAGCTTGCCGGCCGCGGCGAGCTCGATGTGGACGTCATAGGTCTGGAACCGCTCGGGCTGCTGGTCGAGTTCGGCCAAGAGCGCGCGCAGGTCGCGCATATAGTCTGCGTAGAATTCAACCGGCATGGTTCTCAACCCTTCTGTTCGCCGCCCCTTAGCATTGCAAGAGGG
>DAIMJJ010000043.1:9619-22438 GCA_036722275.1 Rhizobium sp.
GGGCCGTCAGGACGAGCGGTCTCTTTCCTCATCCGCGCGTAGCAGAGCGAGACCAGACGGCGTCCGCCTCGATGCCATCCCTCCAGCCGGTTGGCGTCGGCCTGCGATGGGAGCGTCGGCTCCAGGAGCCTTAGCCGGCAAGAGGTCTGAACTCGCTGCGCCTTGTCCGGGGGGCCTGCGGCCAAAAGGTTCGATCCGGGCGAAGCGATTGGTCACGGGCTCATGTGGTCGAGCGCGGAGGCGTGCCCCGGGAACCGTCGGAGGAGACGGGTGATCGCGCTCACATGGCCACTGACGCGGAGGGCGGAGAGGCGGCATTGTGCTTCGCTAACGGTCCCTCTCCGGCGCGCGTCGGCCTGGTGCCGAAGCGCGCCGCAAAGGCCTCAGCCGGCGAGGTGGCTGAATTCAGCGACCACCTGCTCGTAGACCTTGCGCTTGAAGGGCACGATGAGGTCGGGCAGATCGGACATCGGCTTCCATTCCCAGGCGTCGAATTCCGCCATATGGCCGCCCGGCGGCGGGTCGATGGCGATCTCGCTCTCGTCGCCCTCGAAGCGGAAGGCGAACCAGCGTTGGGTCTGGCCGCGATAGCGACCCTTCAGCCCGATGCCGATCAACGCCTCCGGCAGGTCGTAATTGATCCAGCGGCCGGCTTCGGCGAGCAGCGACACGCTCTTCATGCCGGTCTCTTCGTACAGCTCGCGCACCGCCGCCTGCAGCGGCTCCTCGCCGTCGTCGATCCCGCCCTGCGGCATCTGCCACAGCAGCGGCGAACCGTCATATTCGGAATTGCCTTCCTTCATGCGCCGACCGGCCCAGACGAGGCCGGCGGCGTTCAGCACCATAATGCCGACGCAAGGGCGATAGGGCAGGTCTTCGGCCCGGATCTTCTTCGGTGTGGTCTCCATCATCTGTCCCCTGCTGTGCTGCCCCTATTGTGCGGCCTCTTCCGCCAAGGCGGAGACGCCAACGATCTCAATCCCGCGGCCGGCTGCCTCGTCGCTCCATTCGCGCACGGCGGCAATGGTCTCGTCGAAGGCGGAGGCAATGCCGATCGCCTGGCCGTTGCGGCGGGCAATGCGCTCCAGTTCATCCAATTTCTGCAGCACGGCCGCCTTCTCCGGCTGCCCGTCGAGCAGCAGGCTTCCCTGCGCATAGGGCATGCCGATCGCCTTGGCGAAACTTTCCGCCAGCGATCGCGCCGTCGAGCCGTCATCGAGGAACAGCAGGCCGCGCGCGCCGATGTCGCGCATGACCGGCTCGAAGGCGGTCGCATCCGACATATAGCGCGCGCCCATATAGTTCATGATGCCGGTGTAATTGGTGATCCGGCCCATCGCCTCGTGCAGCTTCGTTAGCGCCTGATCCGGTGCATCGCCAGTCAGCAGCGTGCCGCGACCGGGATTGTTCGCCGGATAATCAAAGGGCTCGAACGGCACCTGCAGCACGATCTCGTGACCCTTGCGGCGCGCCTCCTGCATCCAGCGAGAGAGACTGTTGCCGGTGGCGGCAAACGCCAGCGTTACCTCTTCCGGCAGGTCGCGGATGGCGCGCTGGCTGCCGGTCTGGCTGAGCCCGATGCCGCCGACGACGATGGCGACCCGGGCGCCACGTGCGCCCGACCAGGGCCGTGCATATTGCTCGAAGGGTCTGAGCCCGTCGGGGCCGACGACGGGAAGACGGCCCTGCGGCGTGTCCTCGATCAGGTCCTCGTTGGGAAGGGCGGCCATCCGGCTGTCCTGGCCGATCGTCTGGTTGTCGATCAGCACCGGCCCCTTGCCGTCGCGCGGCTTCGGGCTGAACTTGGTGACGACCGAGCCGTCGTCGGTGACGGTGCGCTGGACGGTCGCGCCGCCGAGCGGTCGGCTGGTGGCGAGCGCCTGATCGGCGGCCGACGGCGTGGTTCCGGTGGCCGTCGCGGCTCCAGCATTGTCGGTCTTGCCATCGGCGGGCGCCGGGACGGCAGCAAACTGGCGAAGCGGAAGAGGGGTGAGCGCGGAATAGGTGGAAAGCCCAAGAACGGAAACAAGCGCCAAGCCGCCCAACAGACTGCCCAAGGAAGGCCAGCGGCGCGGGTCCCTTGCCGGCTTGCGCCCTTGGCCGAGCGGGGCATGAAGATCGGCGCTCAAGGTCTGTCGGCTCCCGTCGGGTAGCAAATGCAAGCGGGCGCCGGGATGGCTCCGGCGCCCTTTTTCCTTACTTCGTGACGACCGCCTTGGCGGGGTCGGCGGGGAAGGCCGGATCGGTCTTTGTGCCGCGCAGCAGGTCGAGTGCATAGTTCAGCTGCACGTCGTCCTTGGCTTCCGGCGGGACATAGGCGACCGAGCCCGAGCCCTCGTCATTTTCGTTCTGGCCCTTGATATGGCCCTTCAGAGCCGATTCGCCCTCGGCGCGAACCTTGCCCTGCAGGTCTTCCGGCAGCGGCTGTTCGACCTTGATGTCCGGCTCGATACCGGTGCCCTGGATCGAACGGCCCGAGGGCGTGTAGTAGAGCGCCGTGGTGAGCCTCAGCGCGCCCTTCTCGCCCATCGGAATGATCGTCTGGACGGAACCCTTGCCGAAGGAGCGCGTACCGAGCACGGTGGCGCGCTTGAGGTCCTGCAGCGCACCGGCGACGATTTCCGATGCCGATGCCGAGCCGCCGTTGACCAGAACGATGACCGGCTTGCCGTCGGTCAGGTCGCCTTCGCTGGCGTTGAAGCGGCGGGTGTCTTCCGGATCGCGCGAGCGGGTGGAGACCACTTCGCCGCGCTCGAGGAAGGCATCCGAGACATAGATCGCCTGGTCGAGCAGGCCGCCCGGATTGAGGCGCAGGTCGAGCACATAGCCCTTCAACTTGTCGGCCGGAACGTCCTTCTTGATCTTCTCGATCGCGGCTTCCAGATCGTCATAGGTCTTCTCGGTGAAGGAGATGACGCGCAGATAACCGACATCGCCCTCGACGCGCGACTTGACAGCGCGGATCGGGATGATTTCGCGCACGATCGACAGTTCGATCGGCTTGTCGGCGCCCTTGCGCAGGATGGTCAGCTTGATCGGCGTATTGACGGCGCCGCGCATCTTGTCGACGGCTTCCTCAAGCTTGAGGCCACGCACGGATTCACCGTCGATCTCGGAGATGAAGTCGCCGGCGAGGATGCCGGCCTTGGAACCGGGCGTGTCGTCGATCGGGGTGATGACCTTGACCAGCTCGTCTTCCATCGTGACTTCGATACCGATGCCGCCGAACTCGCCGCGCGTCTGCGTCTGCATGTCGGCGGCGTCCTTGGCATTCATGTAGCTCGAATGCGGGTCAAGCGAGGAGAGCATGCCATTGATGGCGTTCTCGACCAGCTTTTCCTCATCCGGCGGCGTCACATACTGGGCGCGCACGCGCTCGAACACGTCGCCGAAGATCGACAGCTCCTTGTAGGTCGAGGTGCCGGCGGCCTGGGCGGGAATACCGGCGGAATAGAGAACGCTCATCGCGGTGGCGCCCATCAGCGCGCCGACGATAACAAGAGAAGCCCTACGAATCATTCTGTGCCTTTCCAGAGCCGCTTCCGGTCCACCACTCGCGGGAATCAACCGGCTTTCCATCTTTCCGAAATTCTATGTAAAGGGTCGGGCGATCCGTTTCCAGCGCCAATGCCGTTGCGCTCGCCACTCTTTTTTCCCCCATCACCGCCAAGGGCTCGCCGGAAAGAACGAACTTGCCCTGGCCGGTGTTGATGCGGTCCATGCCGGACAGCACCAAGTGGTAGCCGTCACCGGTATTCAGGATGATCATCTGCCCGTAGCTGCGGAATTCGCCGGCATAGACCACCCAGCCATCGGCGGGGGCGGTCACCAGCGAACCGGGCGCCGAGGCAATGACCATGCCCTTGGCCTCGTGGCCCGTGCCGTCCGGATCGCCGAACTGGCGCAGGATCTCTCCGGCTGCCGGCAGTTCGAGCTTGTGCTTCAGATCGGAGAAAGCATATGCCGGGGCAATGCGGTTTTTATCGGGCAAGGACGATGCTGCAAGCTCGCGCGCCTTCTGCCGCTGCTCGTCGCTGAGCCGGCGCAGACGCTCTTCCTCGGCCCTGGCCTTGTCGGCGGCTTCGCGCACGGACCGGATCTCGCTCTCCAGGCTGGCGATCAGCCCCTCCATGCTCGAGGCGCGGGCGGCGAGCTCTTCGGCCCGCCGCTTTTCCGCCGCCAGTTCCAGCGTGTTCTGGCGCGACAGGCGATCGTTCTCGACGAGCAGCAGGTCCATGCGCCGCTCCTCTTCCTGACGGCTGGCCATGGTGGCGATCAGCGTCTCGGTTTCCTTCTGACCCTCCTGCCGCAACCGGATCAGTTCGGCGAGGTCGGCGGCGAGCTTTTCCGTCTCCTTGCGAATGCCCGGGACGACGGCGCCGAGCAGGATCGCGGTTCGGACCGAGGCCAGCGCGTCCTCGGGGCTGACCAGCAGGGCCGGTGGCGGGTTGCGGCCCATGCGTTGCAAGGCCGCCAGCACTTCGGCCAGAATGGCGCGGCGGTCCTTGAACGAGCGGCGGATCTTGTCCTCGCTGACACCGAGTTCGGCGAGCTTCTTCTCGCCGGCGGCGATCTTGCGCTCCAGCTCCTTGCGGCGGGCGGCGGAATCGATCAGCGCCTGCTTGAGGCTTTCCGATGTCTTGGAGAGCGCCGCGATGCTTTCCTGAAGCTCGGCGGCCTTTTCGTCGGAGACCCGCATGGAGCGGGAGAGCTCCTGCAATTCGCGTCCCACCTCGTCGCGCTTCTGGCGCAGCGCAAGCGCGGCATCGTCGCCGGCCTGATCGGAGGCTGCCGGATCCGTGCTCGCGGCATTTCCGGCTGGGGCATCGGGAGCCGAGGGTGCGGGCGCAGGGCTCGACGGCGAGGCCGTGGAGGATGCGGATTGCGCGAAGGCGGCTGTTCGGGTCGCATCTTCGGCCCCGCCAATGACCAATACGCAGCCGATTGCGGCCGCGGCGAGGGCGCGGCGGCGGTCGGCGGATGCGGTTGTGTCGGATGGACGGTCGTCGTGTCGCAAGGCGCTATCCCGGTTCGCGGCGGAAAATACGCTGATTTGCCCGTTCCGCAAAGTGGGCGGGCCGATGCGCCGGCCGGCCGTCCTCAGACGCGGTGATAGGGATGGCCCGACAGGATGGTGACGGCGCGATAAAGTTGCTCGGCCACGAGGATGCGCACCAGCTGGTGCGGCCAGGTCATGCGGCCGAGATTGAGCACCAGCTTCGTCTTTTCCCGCAATTCCGCGTCGAGCCCGTCGGCACCGCCGATGACGATGGCGAGATCGCGCTGGCCGCGGTCGCGGTGCTCGCCGATCAGTTCGGCAAATTCCTGGCTGTCGAGCGCCTTGCCGCGTTCATCGAGAAGGATGACGAGCGCGCCATCTGGCATGGCCTTCAGCAGTTCGGCGGCTTCTTCGCGCTTGCGAGTGGCGGCATTGGAGGCGCGGCTTTCGGCGATTTCGACCGAGCGGAGGAATTCGAGCCCGCAACCGGGCCCGGCCTTGGCAAAGCGGTCGAGATAACGCGACGCGAGTTCCTTTTCCGGTCCGGCCTTCAGCCGGCCCACGGCGTAGATGCCCACGCGCATGTCTCAGTCCTTTTCCTGTGACGGTCCCCGAAGTCCGCGCAACGCACTTTCCGGCAAGAGCGCGACGCTTGCCGCTCGTTCGGCTTCAGGCGTTGCCGGATGGCAGCCGGCCGTCGATGTCAGTGCAGCGTGTCCTCGATTTCCGGAGCGGCCCACATCTTTTCGATGTTGTAGAACTCACGGATCTCGGGGCGGAACACATGCACGATAATATCGCCGGTGTCGATCAGCACCCAGTCACCGGCTTCCAGTCCCTCGACGCGGGGCGAACCGAAGCCCTCGTCCTTGAGATCCGAAATCAGGTGTTCGCTGATCGCCGCCACATGCCGGTTCGAACGCCCGGAAACCACGACCATGTAGTCGCCCAGGGCGGATTTTCCGGCAATGTTGATGGTGACGATATCTTCTGCCTTGGAGTCCTCGAGGCTCGCGAGGACCAGCTCAAGCGCGCGGGCGGCGGCATCGCCACGTTCCGGGCTTTTCGGGAGGACGGCATGCGTCTTTCCCTTGGTGTGTACTGTTGTCAGAGTTTTCCCTTTCCTTGCCTAACAGCACGAAGCGATTCCCGACATGGGTAACCGCGTTCAGAAAGTGGCATCGATCCGTTCATCTTTCAAGGGATCGGCCGAAAACGAGGCGATCGGACCACTCAGCGGGACTGGGCCGCACGCAGCGCCGTGGACGAGAGCGTGGAGCGCGGACCGTGGATGAAGGTCCAGGCCGGCGCCTTCTTCTTCCAGAGCACGCCGGCATCCTCCTCGTCGACCCGGGCATAGTCGAAGGTTCGCGCCATCTTGGACGAGAGATAGGCGAGCGTCGAGCCGGGGCGGTCGATCACGGCGATCGGGAAGGTCATGGCGATGTGCTGCCACTGCTGCCAGCGGTGGAAGCTTGCGAGATTGTCGGCGCCCATGATCCAGATGAAGCGCGCCCGCGGGTTGCGCGCCTTGACGAAATCGAGCGTTCGGGCGGTGTAGCTGGTGCCGATCGTCTTTTCGAAGGCCGTCACCTTGATCCGCGGATCGGCGGCCAGCGCCTCGCATTTCTCCAGCCGTTCGGCGAGCGGCGCGAGATTGCCGTGGCTTTTGAGCGGATTGCCCGGTGTGACGATCCACCACAGCTGGTCGAGGCCGAGGCGGCGAAGGGCGATCTCCGCCACCAGCGCGTGGCCCTTGTGCGGCGGATTGAAGGACCCGCCGAACAGGCCGACGACCATGCCCGGTTCGACATGCGGCATGAAACGATGGCGATGGGCGATCGCTTCCTCTGCCACTTTAGGGTCTGACCTGTCCGTTGCCGCGCACCCGATACTTGAACGAGGTCAGCTGTTCGACCCCGACCGGGCCGCGGGCGTGCATCTTGCCGGTGGCGATCCCGATCTCGGCGCCCATGCCGAATTCGCCGCCATCGGCAAACTGGGTCGAGGCATTGTGCAGGAGGATCGCCGAATCGATCTCGTTGAAGAAACGCTCGACGACCGCCGGATCCTCGGCGATCACCGCCTCGGTGTGATGCGACGAATAGCGTGCAATATGGTCGATGGCGCCGGAGACGCCGTCGACGATGGCAACCGCGATGATCGCGTCGAGATATTCGGTGCGCCAATCCTCTTCCGTCGCCGGCTTGAAGCCGGGATGGACCTTGAGCACGGTCGGCGAGGCATGGATCTCGCAACCGGCGGCGGTCAGCGCCTCGAGCAGCGGCATGAGATGCGAGCCGATCGCGGCGCTGTCGACGAGCAGCGTTTCGGCTGCGCCGCAGATGCCGGTGCGGCGCATCTTGGAATTGACGACGACGCGGATCGCCATGTCGAGGTCGGCGGATGCGTCGACATAGACGTGGCAGAGGCCTTCGAGATGGGCAAAGACCGGCACGCGCGCTTCCGACTGGACGCGTGCGACGAGGCTCTTTCCGCCGCGCGGCACGATGACGTCGATCGCGCCGTCCAGCCCGGTCAGCATGGCGCCGACGGCGGCGCGGTCGGCGACCGGCACGAGCTGGATGGCGTCGGCCGGCAGGCCGGCCTTTTCCAAGCCCTTGACCAGGCAGGCATGAATAGCGCGCGAGGAGTTGAGCGAGTCCGAACCGCCGCGCAGGATGACGGCATTGCCGGCCTTGAGGCACAGCGCGCCGGCATCGGCGGTGACATTGGGGCGGCTCTCGTAGATCACGCCGATGACGCCAAGCGGCGTTCGCACCCGTTCGATGTGCAGACCGTTCGGCCGGTTCCACTCGGTCATCACCTCGCCAACCGGATCCTTGAGAGCGGCAATAGCCCGAATGCCGTCGGCAATGGCCTTAACGCGGCCGGTATCGAGCGTCAGCCGGTCGATGAAGGAGGCAGCAAGCCCGCTATCCGCAGCGTTCTGAAGGTCGAGGGCATTCGCCTCGAGGATTGCCGGGGTCCCGGCGTCGATGGCATCGGCCATGGCAAGAAGCGCCTCGTCCTTCGGCGCGGTGGAGGCGATCGCCAATGGCCGGGCTGCCGCGCGGGCGCGCCGGCCGATGTCGAGCATCAGCGCGGCAATGTCCGTCTGGGCAACCTGGGCTTGGTCAGGCATGGGCTTCGTCCTTGTTGTCGGCATAGGCAGGTTCGTGTTTGTGGGCCGGATCGGTCATCACCAGATCGTCGCGATGGATCATGGCGGCGCGGCCGGCATAGCCGAGGATGGCCTCGATCTCGGAGGATTTGCGTCCGGTGATGCGGCGTGCTTCGTCGGCGTCATAGCCGGCAAGACCGCGGGCGATCTCGCGACCCTCCGTGCCAATGACCGATACGGTGTCGCCGCGGCTGAACTGGCCGACGACCGTGCGCACCCCTGCGGGCAGCAGGCTCTTGCCGGCCTTCAGCGCCGTCTGTGCGCCGGCATCAACATGCAGTTCGCCGGCGGCCTGCAGCTGGCCGGCGATCCAGGTCTTGCGCGCCGTCACCGGCGTCTTGGCGGCGGCGAACCAGGAATGCCGCGCCCCTTCCGTGATCGCCCGCAAGGGATGCTCGGTCTTGCCGGAGGCGATGATCATGGCGCAGCCCGCACCGGTCGCGATCTTGCCGGCATCGATCTTGGTGCGCATGCCGCCGCGTGACAGTTCCGAGGCCGCTCCGCCGGCCATGGCCTCGATCTCCGGGGTGATCTCTTCGATCGTGTCGAGGAAGCGCGCCTGCGGATCGAGATGGGGCGGCGCGGTGTAGAGGCCGTCGATGTCGGAGAGGAGCACCAAAAGATCGGCGCCGGCCATGGTGGCGACGCGGGCGGCGAGGCGATCATTGTCGCCGTAGCGGATTTCCGTCGTCGCGACGGTGTCGTTCTCGTTGATGATCGGCACGGCGCCGATCTTCAAGAGCTGGTTGAGCGTGGCGCGGGCGTTGAGATAGCGACGGCGCTCCTCGGTGTCGCCGAGCGTCAGCAGGATCTGGCCGGCGACGATCTGGTGGCGCGAAAGGCTTTCCGACCAGTGGCGGGCAAGCGCAATCTGGCCAACGGCGGCGCAGGCCTGGCTTTCTTCGAGCTTCAGGGCGCCAGACGGCATGTCGAGCACGGTCCGGCCGAGCGCGATCGCGCCGGAGGAGACCACGAGCACGTCGATCCCCAAAGCCTTCAGCTCGGCGATGTCGTCGCAGATCGCGTCGAGCCAAGGCTTTTTCAGCCCAGTCTTGCGATCGACGAGCAGGGCGGAGCCGATCTTGATGACGATGCGCCTGGAGCGCGTCAGAGATGTACGGCCGGCCGACATTTATTCATCGCCTTCCGTTTCCTGGTCGCGCTTGCGATTGCGGTCGCGTTTTTCCGGCAGCGGAATATTGCCGCTCTCGGCGACGATGACGTCGCGCAGCTGGCGAAGCGCCTCGGTCATGCCCTTGCCGGTGATGGCGGAGAGCAGAAGCGGGGCCTTGCCGCTCGCCTTCTTCAGCTCCTGGGCCTTCTTCTTCAGGCCCGCCTCGTCGAGCACGTCGATCTGCGACAGCGCGACGATCTCCGGCTTGTCTTCGAGCCCGCCGCCATAGGCCTCGAGCTCGTGCTTGACCGTCTTGTAGGCCTTGCCGACGTTTTCCTCCTGGGCGGACACCAGATGCAGCAGCACGCGGGTGCGCTCGACATGGCCGAGGAAGCGGTCGCCGATGCCCACCCCTTCATGGGCGCCCTCGATCAGGCCCGGAATGTCGGCGAGGATGAATTCGCGCTCGTCGACGGTGGCGACGCCGAGATTGGGGTGGAGCGTGGTGAAGGGATAGTTGGCGATCTTCGGCCGAGCACGGGTGACGGCGGCCAGGAAGGTCGACTTGCCGGCATTGGGCAGCCCGACCAGACCGGCATCGGCGATCAGCTTCAGGCGCAGCCACAGGGTCTTTTCCTCACCCTCGAGCCCGGGATTGGCCCAGTTGGGCGCCTGGTTGGTCGAGGATTTGAAATGGGCATTGCCGAAGCCGCCATTGCCCCCCTTGGCGAGGCGGAAACGCTGGCCCTCGACCGTCAGGTCGACGATCAGCGTCTCATTGTCTTCCTCGAAGATCTGTGTGCCGACCGGCACTTTCAGCGTCACGTCCTCGCCATTGGCGCCGGTGCGGTTGCGCCCCATGCCGTGGGTGCCGGTTTTCGCCTTGAAATGCTGCTGGAAGCGGAAGTCGATGAGCGTATTGAGACCGTTGACCGCCTCGACCCAGACATCGCCGCCACGGCCGCCGTCGCCGCCATCGGGGCCGCCGAACTCGATGAATTTCTCACGGCGGAACGAGACGCTGCCGGCGCCACCGTCACCGGAGCGGATATAGACCTTTGCCTCGTCGAGAAATTTCATCGTACTGCCATTGTTGAAGGTGTCGGGTGATCGGGATTTGTGAGGGCCATCGATATAGCCGCTTGGCGCCGAGGTCAAAGAGTATCGTCATGCCGGACGCCCGGGCGCGCGGGCGGCATCCGGAAGCGGCGTCGGCCGCTTCCGGTCTTGATGTCATGGTCGCCGGAAATCCGCCTCGACAAGGCGGGTCTCGATATGGGGCGCCAGCGCATTGCGCGAGCGCGAATAGAGCTCGGCGCAGCGCAGGATCGAAAAGCCCAGCTTCTCCTGGATGCGCAGCGAGGCGGCATTGTCGGCAAAGGCGCCGGACTGCAGCTCGACATGCGGCATGCGCCGGAAGAAACGCTCGATGGCGGCAGCGGTGGCCTCGCTCATCAGACCCTTGCCCCAGTAATAGCGGTTCAGCCAGTAGCCCAGGTGCCACAGCCCGTGGCGCAGCTCGATCGAGACGACGCCGAGATGGGCGTCATCGCCCGCCGTGATCGCCAGGCACCAGTCGGGCGTGAGGCTCGAACTTGCCCGGCTCAGCCAGTCGACCGCATCCTGCCGGTCATAGGGGACGGGCACGCGCGCCAGCATGCGCACGACCTGGTAGTCGCTGAGCGATTCGGCGATCGCATCGGCGTCGCTCATCCGGTGCGGGCGAAGCTTCAGCCGCGCCGTCTCGATGACCGGGCAGGGGCCGGGTGTCGACAGTGCGGTCTTTTGCAGGGTGGCGTCCATCAGCGCATCTCCCCCCAGCTCTTCAGCGACATCCAGGTCTTGCGGTCGAGCCGGTACCACTCGACCGGCATCATGCCGCCCATGGCGAGGCTTGCGACCATGCCGGAGCCCTGGAACTGGAAGCCGCACTTCTGGATCACCCGGCGCGAGGCGATGTTGGTGACCCGGCAGCGGGCGTCGATCTGGGCGATGTCGCGGGTGCGGAAGGCCATGTCGATGAGCGCATGGGCAGCCTCCGTGGCATAACCCCTGTTCCAGTGCGGTTCGCCGAGCCAGTAGCCCAGCTCCAGTGTATCGGCGTCGTTGGCATGCGGCTCGAGCGCGCAGCAACCGAGAAAGGCACCGTTTTCCGCCTTGGTGATCGCATAGACGCATTTGCCAATCTCGCCAGCATTCGTGCGACGCACGAAGTCGGCCGCGTCGCGCACCGTATACGGATGCGGCATGCGCGATACCATGGTGGCAATGGCGGCGTTGTTGGCGAGATGGGCAAGGGCGTCGACGTCTTCCTCGTGCGGTGCGCGCAGGACCAGGCGCTGCGACAACAGGACGGGGCAATCGCTCCTTAACCGATCCGGCCTTAGCCGGTCCTGGGGTGACCGCGAGGGGTCGACCCGCTTCAATTCGACTTGCATGGTTCAGTCTCCTTCTGGTTGAAAAGGTGAAAAGAAAAAGGGGAGATGGCGCCCCATCTCCCCTGTTTTCTGGACTGAACCTGATACGGACAGCCGGGTCGATGAGACGCCGGCTGTTTAGAGCGTACCGGCTTATTCCGCTGCTTCCGCCGTTTTCGGCGCAATCGACACGTACACGCGGCCATTGGCCTTCGTACGGTAGGCGACATTGCCGGCGGTGAGTGCAAAGAGGGTATGGTCCTTGCCCATGCCGACGTTTGCGCCCGGATGCCACTGGGTGCCGCGCTGACGCACGATGATGTTGCCCGGAATGACGACTTCGCCGCCGAACTTCTTCACGCCAAGGCGCTTGGACTCGGAATCGCGACCGTTGCGCGAGGAACCGCCAGCTTTTTTGTGTGCCATTGGAGTTCTCCTTTAAACCTTGTTCCCGTTTGCCTTAGGCGGCGACGATGTCGGTGATGCGCACCACGGTGTGGTGCTGGCGATGGCCGCGCGAACGCTTGGAGTTCTGGCGACGACGCTTCTTGAAGGCGATGACCTTCTTGCCGCGGGTCTGTTCGACCACTTCGGCCTTGACCGAAGCGCCGGCCACGAAGGGCGCGCCGAACTTGGCGTCGGCACCGACGCCGACCACGAGGACTTCGGTGAATTCGATGGTTGCGCCCGCTTCGGCTTCCAGCTTTTCGATGGTCAGCACGTCGTTGGCGCTTACGCGGTACTGCTTACCGCCGGTCTTGATGACTGCGAACATTGGTTATCCTTTCATGTTCGTTCCGGCTCTGTCCGGAAACCGGACGGCCGTCTTCTTGTCAGTCGGTGTTGAAGCGGGCTCTGAAATCAGACGATCGCGGCGCCCGCCGGCTCATTTCCGCCGAGGCGGAGAAATCAGGACATAGTAAGCCCATGTCTAATTCACGGCTCGCATACGTGAAGGGTCTGGGGGTGTCAAGATAAAAGCGTGAGCCGACGCGATATTCCCGCTTGCCACCTGCGCAATCTCTCGCTATGAGACAGCCCGCGCCAATGAGCGCCGACCAATGTGACCGGAGAGGTGGCTGAGTGGTCGAAAGCACCGCACTCG
>DAIMJJ010000044.1:0-15191 GCA_036722275.1 Rhizobium sp.
GGGTGACCGCTCGCGGCCGCCGCAAGAGCAGGATCCCGACATGCTGCTGCATGTGGTCAAGGAGACGGATGCGGGTATCGTCGTGCGCGGAGCGAAATACGAGACCGCCGCCGCCTATGCCAATCAGGCCTTCACGAAGCCGACCATCGCCAACTGGGGCAGCGAGGCCTATTCCGACTATGCGGTCGGCTTCATCTGCGATCTCGGTTCGCCGGGGCTGAAGTTCATCTGCAGGGGCGGATTTGCGGGACGTGCACCGGCCGAGGACTATCCGCTCTCGAACCGGTTCGACGAGATCGACACGCTGGTCATCTTCGACAACGTGCTCATTCCCTGGGAAAACGTGCTGTTCTACCGCCATACGCGGGCGGCGATGTTCATGCGCGCCACGCTGCACCGCTACTCGGCCTTTGCCTTCGTCCAGCGCAATCTGAAGTTCGCCGACATGATGATCGGGGCTGCACTCTTCAACGCGCGCCAGACCGGTCTCGACAAGCACCAGGCCGTCCAGGAAAAGCTGTCGCAGCTGGCGGTCTACCGCGAGGGGATCAACGCGCATCTCACGGCATCGATCACGCTGGCCGAGCGCTCGCCCGGCGGGCTGATGATGCCGAACCAGTCCCTGCTTTACACCGGCCGGGTGCTGGCCTGCTCCCAGCTCCACCACATGATGCACATTGCCCGCGAACTGTGCGGCGGGCAGATCTGCGTGACGCCGGACAAGGCCGACTTCGACGCGCAGGCCACGAGGCCGTGGCTTGAGAAATTCTATACGATCAACGAGGAATGGGTCGCCGACGACCGTCGGAAGCTCTTGGCCTTTGCGCGCGACCTGCTCAATTCGGACTATGCTGGCCATCGTCTGACGTTTCAGCTGTTTGCCCAGTCGCCGCCGTTTGCGCATCTCGCAGCGGTCTACCGCAATTTCGACTGGGACGGGCCCCTTGAGCTGGTGCAGAAGTCGGCGGGCCTTTCCGAGAACGTGCTGGGCGAAACCACCCGCACGCCGGGCGACAGCGCGGTCAGTCAATGGTTCAACACCGAAGTGCCGGGCACGGCTCCGATGGGGTCTGGCTGAGGCCTTGAAATTGGAGAGTGCTACCGCGTCGCGGTCAATCCACTGCCGACGCAAGAAGGGCGCCTCGGCCGAACGGGGCGCCCTCGATTTTCAGGAGGTTTACTTGGTTTTGGCGGCGATCTCGTCGGCGAGATATTTGGCGTCGTGCCAGACACCCCAGATGAAGGGCGAGGCGCGGCGGGACAGCCAGGCGAGACCGAGGAAATAGAAGCCTGGTACCTTGGAGACGCCACGCTTGTGGTCCGGGCGGCCTTTTTCGTCCATCACGTCGAAGTCCACCCAGCCGAAATCCAGCGCATAACCGGTCGCCCAGACGATCGAGGTGATGCCGGCCTCGGCAAGGTTGAGGTCGAGGATGGGGTTCTTCACGCAGTCCGGTTCCGGGCCGATGACGCGGGCCTGAGGCTCCTCGGGGAAATCGAGCCCTTCGCGGGCAATGTGGGCATCGGCGGAATCGAGCACCGACAGATAGTCTGCGTCGCCCATGGCGATGTTCTTTGCGAGATCGGCGGCGAAATGCATGGTGCCGTTCTTGAAGGTCTCGGCGCGGCCAACCAGTGTGATGCCGTTGTTGGCGAGATCACGGAAATCGACAGTGTGGCCGCCGCGCGCACCGCTGACGGCGATGGTCACGTGTTCGGTGGACGGATCCGGCGTTTCCTTGTTCCACAGGCCGAGCGCGCCCAGCCACCAGACGAAATCCTTGCCGCGATAGCTGCGCGGCGGCCGGTTGTGGGGGCCGACGGCGAGATAGACCTTGCGGCCGGAACGTGCCAGTTCGTCGGCAATCTGCACGCCGGACGAACCGGCACCGATCACCAGGACGCCGCCTTCCGGCAGCTGCGCCGGATTGCGGTAGGACGCCGAATGGATCTGGGTAATGCCGCTGTTTTCCGGCACGACCGGCGGGATCACCGCCTTCTGGAACGGGCCCGTTGCCGCCACGACGTTCTTCGCCTCGATCACACCCTCGCTGGTCTTGGCAATGAAGCCGGAACCATCCGGCTTGCGGCTAAGCGACAGGACCTCGACGCCGCAGCGGATCGGCGCGTTGATCTGTTTGGCATAGGCCTCGAAATAGCTGACGATGCTATCCTTGCTGGCGAAACCGTTGGGATCGGTGTCGTCGAAGGTCATGTTGGGGAAGCGGTCATGCCAGGCCGGGCCGTTCGCCACGAGAGAATCCCAGCGTTCGGAGCGCCAGCGCTCGGCGATACGGTTGCGTTCCACCACCAGATGCGGAACCTTGGCGTTGGAAAGATGCTCGCTCATCGCCAGCCCGGCCTGGCCGCCACCGATGATGAGTGTGTCGACTGTTTCAACCGTCATGGGGGCGGGCTCCTTCTGCCGAAATCCTGACTTCCCGGCCGGCTGCCGGGGTTGCAGAAGTCGTAGTCGATGCTGTTGGTTCGGCAAAATATGATTTATTTCTGTGTTGGTTTGGATATTGCGAACTAGGCAAAGGCGACGCTCCGCGTTCGCTTTTCGCAGTGCGGGATGCCGTTCGGTCGCCTCACCCAAAGCCGATCGCGGCGTGCTTTTGATTTCCTGATGCAAGGGGCAAGGAAAGCCTTCTTTCTTTCTCGACCGAGCTGTGGCTCCAGTCATGGTAGCCGCCTTGCGCGCACGGGAGGACATTGCAGCATTCGTCATGCGCCTTCCGGCCGAGGCTCCCGCTTGCCTGCATGGCCGCATCGGTTGTGTAGGCCCCGATCAACGGAAGAATGGATATGACCATGCCAGTCCACACGCGCATCCGACAGTTCAACACCCGGGACACCTATCCGGAGCAGAAGCTCGACAACGACCTGTGCCAGGTCGTGGTTGCCCGGGGCACGATGGTCTTCGTTCGCGGCCAGATCGGGCAAAATCTCGATACCGCCGAGAATATCGGCATCGGCGATGTCACCGCCCAGGCGGAGCAGGCGATGGCCAATATCAAGATGCTGCTGGAGGAAGCCGGGTCCGAACTCGCTCACATTACCAAGATCGTCATCTACATCGTCGATCCGCGCTACCGCGAACAGGTCTACCGGGTCGTCGGCAAGTGGCTGAAGGGCGTGTTCCCGGTATCCACCGGCATCGTCGTGTCGGCTCTGGCGCGCCCTGAGTGGCTGGTCGAGATCGACGTCACCGCCGTCATCCCCGAGTGAGGCGCCGATGACCTTTTCCATCTCCGCCCGCTGCCCGCGTACCGGCATGATGGGGATTGCCATCTCGTCATCCTCTCCGGCGGTTGCCGCGCGCTGCGCCCATGCCCGGGCCGGCGCCGGCGTCGTCGCCACGCAAAACATCACCGATCCTGCGCTCGGGCCGAAGGGTCTCGACCTGATGGCGCGGGGCCTTGATGCGGAGCAGGCGCTGGCCGCGCTGCTCGACGGCTACGAGACGGCGCCCTGGCGGCAGATCGTGCTCCTCGATGGCCAAGGCCGGGCTGCCATCCACTCCGGCGCCCATACGCTCGGCACCTATGCGACCGCCAAGGGCCGGGATTGCGCCGCCGCCGGCAACCTGCTTGCCAATACGCGCGTGCCGGAACGCATGGTGGCGGCCTTCGAAGCTTCCGAGGGCCACCTCGGGGACCGGCTGCTGGCCGCCATGCAGGCCGGGCTTCTCGCGGGCGGTGAAGCTGGCCCCGTCCACTCCGCCGGCCTTTATCTGGTGCGAAACGTCTCCTGGCCAATTGCCGACCTGCGCATCGACTGGGCGGACGAGGATCCGCTCGGCGAGCTCGCCAAGCTGTGGGCCATCTACAAACCGCAGCTTGAGGACTATGTGACCCGGGCGACCAATCCGGTGGCGGCGCCCAGCTACGGTGTCCCGGGCGACCTCTGAACCACGGACGAAAGGCATCCGATCATGGAATTTGCAAAGCACGACTGGGCGAAGACCGCAGCGACGCTGCGCTTGCGCGACAAGGCCTTCATCGACGGCAAAGCGGTGGAGGCCCTCTCGGGCGAGACCTTCGACTGCATCAATCCGGCAACCGGCGGCCTTCTCGCCAAGGTCGCCGCCTGCGGCGAGGCGGATGTCGATCGTGCCGTCAAATCGGCCCGGGCCGCCTTCGAGGATGGCCGCTGGTCGCGCACGTCTCCGGCCGAGCGCAAGGCCGTGCTGCTGAAGCTCGCGGATCTCATCCGCGCCAACACCGTCGAGCTCGCATTGCTCGACAGCCTCGACATGGGCAAGCTGGTCATGGATGCGGCAACGGTCGACGTGCCGGGGTCGGCGGCGATCTTCCAGTGGTATGCCGAGGCGATCGACAAGGTCTATGACGAGGTGGCGCCGACCGGACCGAACAATCTGGCGCTCGTCCGGCGCGAACCGCTCGGCGTCGTCGGTGCCGTGGTCCCCTGGAATTTCCCGCTCGACATGGCGACCTGGAAATGCGCGCCCGCGCTGGCCATGGGCAACAGCGTCGTCCTGAAGCCGGCCGAGCAATCGCCGCTGTCGGCATTGCGTCTCGCCGAACTGGCGCTGGAGGCGGGCTTGCCGGAGGGTGTGCTCAATGTCGTCCCCGGCCTTGGCGAGGTGACGGGGCGGGCGCTGGGGCTCCACCAGGATGTCGATTGCATCACCTTCACCGGCTCGACCCAGGTGGGCAAATACTTCCTCGGCTATTCCGCGCAGTCGAACATGAAGCAGGTCTGGCTCGAATGCGGTGGCAAGAGCCCCAACCTGATCTTTGCCGATTGCGAGGATCTCGACGCCGCCGCCGACATGGCCGCCTTCGGCATTTTCTTCAATCAGGGCGAAATCTGCTCCGCCAATTCGCGGCTGCTGGTCGAACGCTCGATCTGCGACGTCTTCCTGGAAAAGATGGTCGAGCGCGCCAAGCGCTACACGCCCGGCAATCCGCTCGATCCCGCGTCCAGCATGGGCGCGATCGTCGACGAGGGCCAGGCGCAGCGTATCCTGTCCTTCATCGAGCACGGTCGAAAGACCAGCCGGCTGGTCAGCGGCGGTGAGCGGGTGACGGTCGACGGCAAGGGTTGCTTCGTCCAGCCGACGATCTTTGCGGATGTCGATGCCGATGACCGGCTTTCGCGCGAAGAGATTTTCGGTCCGGTGCTGGCGGTGTCCGCCTTCGACAGCGAGAGCGAGGCGATCGCCCGGGCCAACGACACGATCTATGGCCTGGCCGCTTCGGTGTGGACCTCGAACCTGTCGCGCGCCCATCGCGTGTCGGATCAGCTGCGGGCCGGAACCGTCTCGGTCAACACGGTCGATGCGCTCTCGCCGATGACGCCCTTCGGCGGGTTCAAGCAATCGGGGATCGGTCGGGACCTCTCGCTGCACGCCTTTGATAAATTCAGTGGACTCAAGACCACCTGGATCAAATACTAGGGTCCTAATACAGGACCCTAGGCATGCGCTTCACGCTGAGACAACTCGAATACTTCATTGCTGCCGGCGAGACCGGCAGCATTACCCAGGCGTCCGAGCGCATCAACATCTCGCAACCGTCGATCTCGACGGCCATTTCCCAGCTGGAGCAGGAATTCGACGTCCAGCTCTTCGTGCGCCATCACGCCCAGGGCCTGTCGCTGACGCCGGCCGGCCGGTCGATGCTGCTCGAAGCCAAGCGTCTGATCGAGCAGGCCGAATCGCTCTACGGCGTGGCCTCCGAGGCGAGCGACGAGGTTCGCGGGCAGCTCAATGTCGGCTGCCTGACGACGCTCGCGCCGATGATTTTGCCGGAATTGGCACTGTCTTTCACCGCCGGCTTCCCCAAGGCCAGCATCCGCCCGCAGGCCGACAATCAGGAAATGCTGCTGAGCGGGCTGCGGCGGGCGGTGATCGATGTGGCGGTCACCTATGACCTGCAGATCCCCGACGACGTCGAGTTCACGCCGCTCGTTGACCTGCCGGTGCATGCCCTGATGGGCGAGGCCCATCCGCTGGCCCGCCACTCGGCCGTCACCCTGCAGGAACTCGCCGAGCTGCCCATGGTCTTTCTCGATCTGCCGCTGTCCAGCGAATACTTCCTGGCGCTCTTCATGAAGGAAGGGCTCCAGCCCAATATCGCCTTCCGCATCGCTCATCCCGATATCATCCGCACAATGGTCGCCAACGGCTATGGCTACACCCTTGCCAATGTCACGCCGCGCTCCGATACGGCGCTGGACGGGCGCAAGGTGGTGCGGGTTCGCCTGTCGGGGGAACACCGGCCGATGACCATCGGCTTTGCGACACTGAAATCCTTGCGCAAATCGCGTCTTCTGACGGCTTTTGCGAGCCACGCCCGCGCCTTCATCTCCGATGCCTATATCCCCGGAATGGTGGCGCCAGCCATGAGCCAGAAGCGCCGTTAGGCCCGGCGCGTGCGGTGAAAAGCCTACTTAGGCAGAGCCTAAGCAGCATCACCGAAAATGATTATTTTTCCGACGAATGAAGCATGGTTTCCTTTTTTGGTCGGCCGGCAAGCCGATGGGAAACGGGCGGATGCTGCCGGTTCGCAGCGAAAGCCCCGGTTCACGTCCTTGCGGGAACGCCCCCGACCGCCACCTCAGAATAATAAAGGGAACGCCATGAACATTACTCTCTCCAAGCTTCGCAAGACCGCGCTCGCGGCTGGGGTCGCGATCCTTGCTGCCTCTGCCTCCACCGTGCAGGCCGGCACGATGAAACTCGGCATGACCACCTGGGTCGGCTATGGCCCGCTCTTCCTGGCCCGCGACATGGGCTACTTCAAGGAAAACGGCCTCGACGTCACGCTCGAGATCATCGAGGAATCCTCGCTCTACATGGCGGCCGTGGCTGCCGGCGAACTCGACGGTAATGCATCGACCATCGACGAGATCATGAAGTACCGCTCCTCGGACGTCTGCTTCAAGGCGGTCTACGCGCTTGACGACAGCCATGGCGGTGACGGCATCCTGGCCCCGAAGGAGGTCAAGAGCCTAGCCGACATCAAGGGCATGGAAGTGGCGATGAACGAGGGTTCGGTCTCGCAGTTCTGGTTCAACATCCTGCTGAAGCAGGCGGGCCTGACGGAAGCCGACGTGAAGATCACCAACATGACCGCCGACGATGCGGCTGCCGCCTTCATGGCCGATCGCATTCCGGTCGCCGTGACCTGGGAGCCGCACCTGACGCTCGCCAAGCAGGCCGACAAGGGCCAGGTGCTGATCGACTCGTCGAAGACCCCGGGTGCGATCGTCGACGTCGTGGCGCTGAACTGCGACTACATCGCCAAGAACCCCAAGGATGTCGATGCGCTGGTCAAGGGCCTCTACAAGGCCAACGAGTTCATCAAGTCCGATCCGGAGAAGGCCTACGAGGTCATGGCCAAGGGCGTGGGCGGCTGGCTCGAGGACCCCAAGGAGTTCGCTTCCTCCGCCAAGGGCGTCAACTTCTACGGCAAGGACCGCAATGGCGAGTTCTTCAAGGGCGGCGACGAGGGTGAAGCAGGCAAGTTGATCAAGCTCGGCTCGGAGATCTGGGGCGGCTTCGGCAAGCTCAAGATGGACATCAAGTTCGCCGACCTCGTCGATACCTCCTTCATCGACGCCCAGTAAGGGCCTGGACGGGGTGCCCGGTGGCGCCCCGTCAAGCCGTCAGGGCCGGTCCTTCGGATCGGCCGAACACCCCTCTCGATGTCTTTATGCCGACCGTGTCGGCAATCCGAAGGAGCGGAGCACGCCCCGTGAGCGATCAATCCTTGCTTAAATCCATTCGTACCCCGTTCCGCACGCTCCCGCCGGCCCTTACGGTCAGCCTCAGCATCCTGGTCTGGGTCCTCGTCATCGCCGGCTGGTTCGCGCTCACCTATTCGGGTGCCGTCAAGGAGATGTTCCTGCCCCGCCCCGAGGCAGTCGTGATGACCACTTTGAAGATGATCGGCGACGGCAGCCTGTTCGAACACATCCTTGCCAGCGTCCAGGTCGTCCTGATCGGCTTCATCGTTTCCAGCCTGGTCGCCGTTCCTTTGGGCCTGACCATGGGGACCTACCGGATCGTCCAGGCCTTCTTCGATCCGCTGGTCAACTTCATCCGCTATCTGCCGGTGACCTCCTTCGTGCCGCTTTTCATCCTGTGGATCGGCATTGGCACCGAGCAGCGCGTCGCCGTCATCATCTTCGGCATTTTCTTCCAGCAGATGGTGATGATCGCCGACAGCGCGCGCAGCGTTCCGCGCGACCTGGTGAATGCCGCCTACACGCTCGGCACGCGCCGCGTCGACACGGTGTTCCACATCGTCCTGCCGGCGACCCTGCCCAATGTTCTCGACGTCCTGCGCGTCACCATGGGCTGGGCCTGGACCTATCTGGTCGTGGCCGAACTGGTCGCTGCCCGCAGCGGTCTCGGCTACATCTCTCTGAAGGCCATGCGCGGCTTCCAGGTGGACGTCATTTTCATGGCCATCGCGATGATCGGCATTCTGGGGCTCATCACCGACCAGCTGTTCCGCATCATCCGCCGTGTGGCCGCCCCCTGGGCCAATTGAGGAATTCCCCGACATGTCCGCATTGAACATTTCGACCAATCCCATCAGCTCCGACATCGATATCGACAATGTCGTGCTGCGCTACGGCAAGGGCGACAATGCCGTTTTGGCCCTGGACGGCATCTCCTTCCACGTCGAGCGCAACGAATTCTGCGTGATCGTCGGGCCGTCCGGCTGTGGCAAGTCCAGTCTGCTCTATCTCATCGCCGGGCTTGAGGAGCGTACCGACGGCATGATCCGCGTCGGCGGAAAGCCGGTGACCGAGCCGGGTCCTGACCGGGGCATGGTGTTCCAGGCCTATACGCTCTTTCCCTGGCTCACCGTCGCGCAGAACGTCGAGTATGGACCGAAGCGCAAGGGCATCGCACCGGCCGCGCGCAAGGACATCGTCGACCACTTCCTCAGCGAGGTGGGCCTGGCCAAATTCGCCAACCATTATCCGTCGCAATTGTCCGGCGGCATGAAGCAGCGCGTGGCGATTGCCCGGGCGCTGGCGAACGATCCGGAAGTGCTGCTGATGGACGAACCCTTCGGCGCCCTCGACAGCCAGACGCGCCACAGCATGCAGAAGCTGCTTCTCAAGGTCTGGGACCACACCAAGAAGACCGTGCTGTTCGTCACCCATGATATCGACGAGGCCATCCTTCTCGCCGACCGCGTCTTCGTCATGTCCGGCCGTCCGGGCCAGATCAAGAAGGAAATCCGCGTCGACATACCCCGGCCGCGCAGCATGGACCTCGTCATGGAGCCGAGCTTCATCGCGATGAAGCGGGAGATCCTCGAGCTTCTGAAGAACGACGAGGACGACAAGGACGACAGCCACTGAGGTGCACGGCGGGCGCGGCCGCCGGGCTGCGCCGCTTTCGCACGGATGGCCGGGCAAGAGGATCAGGATCTTGGAAAGCGCAGATTTCGACTACATCGTCATCGGGGCCGGCTCTGCCGGCTGTGTTCTGGCCAACCGGCTGAGCGCAGATTCGAATAATCGCGTCTGTCTCGTCGAGGCCGGCGGCAGCGATCAGAGCCTGCAGGTTCGCGTGCCGGCCGGCATCCTGTCACTCTACGGCAATCCGAAGTTCGATTATGGCTATATCGGTGTTCCCCAGCCGCATCTCGACAACCGCCGGATCCCCGTCAACCGCGGCAAGGCGCTGGGTGGCTCGAGCACCATCAACTCCATGGTCTATATTCGCGGCGCAGCCGAGGATTACGACGAGTGGGCCGGGCTTGGCTGCGACGGCTGGTCCTACGCGGACGTGTTGCCGGTGTTCAAGGCGCTCGAGCGCAACCTGCTCGCCCAGGATCCGCGCTATCACGGTTTTGACGGCGAACTGCTGGTCGACAACCCGCGCGATCCGAACGCCGTGTCGCGGATGTGGGTCGAGGCCGGGCGTCAGGCGGGCCTGCCGGAGAACCGCGACTTCAATGGCGACAGCCAGTTCGGCCTCGGGATCTACAACGTCACCCAGAACAAGGGCGAGCGCTTCTCGGCCTTTACCGCCTTCGTGCGCCCGGTGCTTGGCCGTTCGAACCTGACGGTCATGGCGGAGGCCGAGGTGCTCGACCTTCAGATTGAAAATGGCCGGGTGCGTACGGTCAAGATCGTCCGGAACGGGAGCGTCCAGCGCCTCGGATGCCGCGGCGAAGTGGTGTTGAGTGCGGGCGCGATCGGCACGCCGCGCATCCTGCTCGCATCCGGCATCGGCCCGGCGCAGGAGCTGAAGGCGGCGGGGATCGACCCGGTTGCCGATGTCCCCGGTGTCGGCAAGAACCTGCGCGACCATGTCGACGGCATGATCACGGTGCGCTCCGACAGCACCAGGACGCTGGGCCTCTCCGTCGCCAATCTGCCGGCGATGCTCGCTGCGCCGTTCCAGTACTTCCTGAAGCGCAAGGGCATGCTGACCACGAACTATGTCGAGGCGGGGGGCTTCGCCAAGACCAAGTATGCGGGTGCCATCGCCGACATCCAGTTCCATTTCGTGCCCGGTTACCGCAGCCACCGCGGCCGGCTCGTCGAATATGGCCACGGCTACGCCGTTCACACCTGCGTCCTGCGGCCGCGGAGCATCGGCGAACTGTCGCTCATCAGGGATGGAAGCCGTCGCAATGTGGCGATCGATCATCGTTTCTTCAGCAACGAGCACGACGCTCTGACGCTGGTTGAGGGCATCAAGATCGCCCGCAGCATTCTGTCGGCACCGGTCTTCGGCGACATTCGCGGGCCGGAGATCCTGCCCGGACCGGACGTCAACACCGATGACGAGATCCTTGCCTATCTGAGGGCCGAGGCCCTGACCGTCTATCATCCGGTCGGCACCGCGAAGATGGGCACGGATCCGATGGCGGTCGTCGATCCGAAGGACCTGAAGGTGCGCGGCCTTGCCAATCTCAGGGTTGCCGATGCCTCGATCATGCCGACCCTGATCGGCGGCAACACCAATGCGCCGGCGATGATGATTGGCCAGAAGGCGGCAAGCATCATCCGGAACGGCTGAAGGCCGAGACGCCCGTTCCCCGCAACATTCCGGCTTTTCTTCATCGGAGGGGTGGCCAGCCCCTCCCCGCCGGAGCCATCGGTGCCAGCGCAAGTCGGCAAGGCCACGATCGGCGTCCAACCGATTCCCTCGACAACGCCAGGGCGCTCACGAAAAAGTCTCGAGGGCCGGTCGCTGGAATGGGCCGAAGCCCGGCTGCGCCAGCATCTGCGCCCGGCCCGCGGAATATTGATCCCGGCGCCGCCCGCCTCCTTCCATTTGGCTCAGCCCGGCCAAGTGCGGGCGAGGATCTCGACCGCCCGATGGATCTGCGTTTCGTTGAGCGCTGCGTAACCCAGGCGAAAGGCTTCGGGCGCGGGGCGACGAAGGGCGAAGCGGCTGCCCGGCAGCAGGGCCAGCCCCACCTCCCCGGCACGCCTGGCCCAAAGTTCCGCCGGAACCCCGTTTGCCTGCAGCCAGATCGCCAACCCTCCAGCCGGCAGTTCGAAGGACACCCTTTCGCCCAGCAGATCCGCAAGGGCCGCGGCGAGCAGGTCGCGCCGGGCGCGATAGACGCGGCGGGCCTTGCGCGCATGCCGGCCGAGGTCGCCGTCACGGATCAGCTCCGCCAGCGCCGCTTCGAGCGGCGCATCCCCCTGCCGGTCGATCGCGGCCCGCGCAGCGGCCATACGCATCAGCACCGTTTCAGGAGCCACCGCATAGCCGAGCCGGATGCCGGGAGACAGTAGCTTCGACAGCGAACCGACATAGACCAGCGGCAGGCCTGCCGGCGCGCGCGCCGCCAGCGGCAGAACGGGCCGCCCCTCGAACCGGTATTCGTGGTCGTAATCATCCTCGATCACGGCGAGCCGGTGACGTTGCGCCAGGTCGAGAAGCTGCAGGCGCCGCCCGGCTCCCATGGTGACCGTGGTGGGATATTGGTGATGCGGCGTGACATAGACCGCGCGGATCCGCCGGTTTCTCGCCAGGGCGTCTTCCAGCGCGGCGATAGACAGCCCGCCGGCATCGACCGGGACGCCGTGCACCCCGGCGCCGGCAGCGCGAAACGCCTCCCAGGCAAGCGGATAGCCCGGCTCCTCCACGGCAATGACCGCGCCCGGCTCGACCACCGCCTTCGCCGCCAAAAACAGCGCCATCTGGCTGCCCCGCGTGACCAAAAGCCGCTCCGGCTCGGCCACCACGCCGCGATCGCTGGCCAGATACGACACCAGAACCTGCCGGAGGGACAGCGTGCCGCGCGCGTCGCCGTAATCGGATCCCGCCCGAAACGCCGGCGACATCAACGCCCGACGAAAGGACCGCGCCAGCGCCTTGTCCGGCACGAGACCCGGGTCGGGCGCGCCGTCGCTGAAACCCAGAGCCGGCTGAACGGGCGGCGGCACATCCGCAACCGGTGCCGGCGATGCGAGCATCATGCCTTGCGGCAGGTCCCGCGCGACGAAGGTGCCGCGCGCGGGCTCGGCCCGAAGCCAACCCTGGGTCAAGAGCTCCTGATAGGCCGCATCGACCGTGTTGCGGTGAACCCCGAGCTCCCGCGCCAGCGCCCGTGTCCCGGGCAGGCGGGTGCCGGCCGCAAGACGGCCACGGGCAATGTCGCGCGCGATCGCCTCGGCGATCGCCAGAAACAAGGGGCCACGGGGGCTCCGCTCGATTTCCAGGGCAAGAGGGTGGCGCGCCATCAAGCCGGCCTATCCAGATTGTCAAAACTGGACCTTTCTTATAGGCCAGTTCTTTGCCAGACCAGTGGAAAAATGCAGAGGTTCCCATGCCGAAAACCGCTCTCATCCTGCGCCACCTGGCCTTCGAAGACCTTGGAAATTTCGCACCCGTCCTGGAAGATGCCGGCTACCGGCTCGATCCGGTCGAAGCAGCGATAGACCCTTTGCCCGACCCGCTGAGCGCCGATCTGGTCGTCGTCCTGGGAGGACCGATCGGCGTGAATGACACGCGCGACTATCCGTGCATGGCGGAAGAACGGAACTGGCTTATCCCGCGCCTGCAGGCCCGCCGGCCGACCCTTGGCATCTGTCTCGGTGCACAGCTCATGGCATCCGCACTCGGCGCGAAGGTCTGCGTGATGCCACGCAAGGAGATGGGCTTTGCGCACCTGAGGCTGACAGACTCCGGCAGCCGAGGCCCCTTGCGCCATCTCGTCGAGGTACCGGTTCTTCACTGGCATGGCGAGGCCTTCGACATTCCCGACGGTGCGGAGAATCTCGCCGCCACCGACGGCTGCCCGACGCAGGCTTTCGCGCTGGGTGCCTCGATCCTTGGATTGCAGTTCCATCCGGAAGCCGGGGAACTCCCGGGCCTTGAACGCTGGCTCATCGGCCACAGCGTCGAGCTGACCCAGGCGGGTGTATCGCCCGGGACGCTGCGCCGCGATGCCGCGATCCATGGCCCCGCCCTCAGACGCGCTGGGCAGGCAATGCTTGGGGCATGGCTCGAGGAACTGCCGCAATGACGACGATCCTGCTTCTGACCGGCCCTGCCCGGCCGCTTGCCGATGGCGAGACGCTGAGCGCGATCGTGAAGACCCCCGTGGAGCAGCCGCTGAGGCTCGGCCCCGACGGTTTCGAAGGCGATGAACAGGCGGATCGGCGCGTTCATGGCGGACCGGAAAAGGCGGTCCATCACTATGCTTTTGATCACTATGCGGTCTGGCGCGAAGAGCTGGGACCGCTGCCCGCGCTTGAGGCCGCCGGCGGCTTCGGTGAGAACCTGTCGACGCTCGGGCTGACCGAATCCGCCGTCGCTGTCGGGGACATTTTTCAGCTCGGCACCGCCATTCTGCAGGTGTCCCAGGGGCGGCAACCGTGCTGGAAGCTCAATCACCGCTTCGCCGTGCCGGACATGGCGCGGCGGGTGCAGCAGACCGGCAGAACCGGCTGGTACTACCGCGTCCTGCAGTCGGGGACCGTGGCCCCGCAAGACCGGCTGGAACTGATCGACCGTTTGGCCCCGGACTGGACGCTCCGCCGGCTGTGGCACGCCCTCTATGTGGATCGCTTGAACCGTAACGAACTCGAAGGCATCGCGGCGCTCGACGTGCTCGCCGAAGGCTGGCGCAAATACGCGGTTCGCCGGCTCGAAAGCGGCCGGGTCGAAGACTGGAACAGAAGACTGGACGGCACAGCATGACGAGACCCCCTTTCGTAATCTCGATCCAAAGCCAGGTGGTATATGGCCATGTCGGAAATTCCGCGGCCCTGTTCCCCATGCAGGCCGCAGGCCTGGAGGTGGCAGCGATCCCGACCGTCGTCTTCTCCAACACGCCGGACTATCCGACGCTGCGCGGCCGCGCCCTGCCGCCGGAATTCTTCTCCGATCTGTTGCAGGGCGCGCGCGAGCGCGGCCTGCCGGAACGCGCGGACTTCATCCTGACGGGCTATATCGGCTCGCCCGACATAGCCCTGATGGTGGCGGATTTCGTGGCCGAGGCCAAGGCCCTCAACCCGCGCCTCCTCTATCTCTGCGACCCGGTCATGGGCGATGCCGGTCCTGGCCTCTATGTCCCCGAAGCCGTCGCCGGCATCATGCGCGACCGGCTGCTCCCCATGGCCGACATCGCCACCCCCAACCCGTTCGAGCTTGGCTGGTTGACCGGCCACAGCCTCGCCTCCCTCGGCGATCTGCATACGGCACGCCAGCGCCTGCCTGTCGCCCCCGATGCCCGGCTGGTCGTCACCGGCTGCGCGCTTGACGATACGCGGCCGGGTCATATCGAAAGTGTCATTCTCGGCCCGGACGGCTCGAGCCGCCATCCGGTGGAGCATCTGCCGATTGCGCTCCCCGGCACAGGCGACCTCTTCGCCGGACTGATCGTCGCCGGGCTCGGGCGCGGACTGGAACTGCCCAGAGCCGTCGACCTCGCCCAGAGGCTGACATCGCGCGCGCTGGTTCATGCCCGGGCGCTGAAGGCCGGGGAAGTGGTGCTCAGCGAACCTGAATTCCGCCGTGCCCTGCTGGCGCTCGCGCCCGGCTGATCCGGCCGGACCGCAGCAGAGCCATTGGAAGCCGCGGGCATGCCGATTGAGGAAAACTGCCGATCGCGTGAGATCGCTTCAGTTTCCGCCGGGGGTCAGGCGGGTATGATCTTCGGTGAACAGGAGGGATGCGGGATGTTGCTCTATCGTTTGCTGACCGGCGTGGATGATGCCGCGTT
>DAIMJJ010000044.1:15291-22390 GCA_036722275.1 Rhizobium sp.
AGGGATGCGGGATGTTGCTCTATCGTTTGCTGACCGGCGTGGATGATGCCGCGTTATGTCACCGGATTACCGAAGCCCTCAGCCTTGGCTGGACCCTGCACGGTCCGCCGAGCCTCACCTACGACGTCGCCCGTCAGGCGGTCATCTGCGGACAGGCGGTCACGAAGGACGTGCCGGACCGGCCCTACGATCCGGCGATGGACCTGTCGAGACAATGAGCGCGTTCGTCACTCTTCCCGGAATCGGAGGATCGGGCGAAAGTCACTGGCAGAGCCGATGGGAGGCCGTCGATCCCTCGTTCGACCGCTTCCGGCCCGGCGACTGGGATCGCCCCGCTCTCTCCGACTGGCTGAAAGCACTGGATTGCGCCATCGATCGCGCGCCGGAAGCGCCGATCCTGGTCGCGCATAGCCTTGCCTGCCTGCTGGTCGCCCATGCCGCCGAAGACATCGCGGGACGCGTGAAGGGCGCCTTTCTTGTCGCCGTGCCGGATCCCCATGCACCACCGTTTCCCGAAGAAGCCGCCGGCTTTGCCGATCCGTCCCGGCGCTCGATGCCGTTTCCCGTGTTGATCGTCGCGAGTTCGGACGATCCCTATGGCTCGGTCGACTATGTCCGGGAGAAGGCCCACGAATGGGATGCCGGCTTGGTCGAAGCGGGTGCGCTCGGACACATAAACGGAGCCAGCAATCTTGGTGAATGGGCGCAAGGGCGCATGCTGCTCGAAGCGTTCCGCGCCGGCTTGAGGGGATGAGGCGGGCCGGTCGTCGGCAATCATCACATTCGGAGCGGCCGCGCCGGACCACCATGCCTGGCGCAAGCCCTGCTAGCGAACCGCCGAAGACACCGCGTCTGGCCGCGCATCGATCCGGTCCAGGATCGTTCTCACCCCTTCGAGCGCCCGCTCCAGCTCGCTTGCGGCCGGCGCTCCGATGCAAAGACGAATGCCGGCATTCCCATCGCCGGCCGCGGTCGCAGATGGCGGCGTCACAATGATCCCGAGCGTCTTTGCCGCATGCTCCAGAGCGTCGGCCTCCATTCGTGGAAGCGGGAGCCAGACATGGTAGCCCAAATGCACCGGACGGCGCATCGCGTCTCCCAGGATCGCACCGGCCAGCCTGCGACGGCGGAGCGCCTCCTGCTGAATCGCGGCGCTGATGGCGTCCGCTGTGTCATCGAGCAGCCATTGCTCCATCACCGAGCAACTGAGGGGGCTGATCATCAGCCCGCTCGCATGCAAGGCCGCCTCGACCCGGTCCAGCCATCGGCGCGGAACGACCAGTCCCCCGACCCGCAGCGCGGGATTGAGGGTCTTTGAAAGGCTGTTGATGTAGAAGACATGGTCAGGCGCGATGCTGGCGATCGGCGGGAAGGCGTCATCGACACAGAGCGCATAGATATCGTCCTCGATCACGACCGCATCGCGACGGCGACTAATGCCGGCGATCGCCTCGCGGCGCGCCCTGCTCATCGAACCCGTCGTCGGGTTCTGCATGGTTGGCGTGAGATAGATCGCCCGGTTGCCGCTCTTTGCCCCGCAAAGCGCCTGATCGAGGGCAGCGGGAATCATGCCTTCCGCATCCATGGCCACGGCGACGAGGTCTATGCCCAGATGTCGCGCGAGGGTGATCGCACCGGGATAGGTCTGTTCTTCGACGAACAGCGTCCCGCCACGACCACACAGCACGGACAGGCTGATCGACAGCGCATGCTGCGCGCCATTGGTCAGAAGCAGCCGTTCCGGATCGGCGTCCATGCCGATGCGGCGAAACCAGCGCGCCAGCGCATGGCGATACCCGGCGTGGCCGGCGGCCGGCGGATAGGAATTGAAGACATTCGCATCGATGCGCTTGGCGACGGCCGACAGTGAGCGCGCGAGCAGCCGCTCGGTCAGGGCGGCCGGCGGTGCGTTCCTCGACAGGTCGATGAAGGAATGCCCGCGCGCCTCGGCAACCGCCACGAACGTGCCCCGCCCCTTGACGGAGCGAATGAGACCACGCCGTTCCAGCGTACCATAGGCCTTGGTCACCGTGCCCAAGCCCAGGCCCAGCCGCCAGGCAAGATCGCGATGGGCCGGAAGCCGCGCTCCGACGTCCAGCTGACCGGTGACAATGTCTTCCGACAGGGCTGCAACCAGACGATCACAAGCAGAGCCCGCCTCCTCATCGGCAAGGCGGGGCCGCCATGGGGACTGCAAGCGCATGGATACTCCTCGATAGTGTCATGTTACACTTTTGTATTTTGATGGAAGTGTAATGGCCAGTAGGATCTGCCTTCGTGATGGGCATGACTGAAGCAAACGATGGGCACCATGCAAAGATCCCACAGCAGCAGGGCCGAGCTCCTTCTCGCCTTGCCGCCGGCAACCGACGGAGGCAAGACCGGATCAGGACATGAGACGCCGCCTGGGCTGGGTGATCCAGTCGAGGCGAGCGCCATGCGCATCGGGCTCGGGCATGTCTCCCTCCCGCGCCTCAAAGCCTCGCGATGCCGCCCCGGCATGAGGCAGCGGTGGCCCGGGGGCGGCCATGTGCACCTGTTCCCCAGGCACCGGCACCTTGCGCGGCCGGATCAGGCGGTCGCAATCGCGGGTGATCAGTACGGGTTTGTCGCGCTTCGCTTCAAAAGGCTGTGCCCCGCCCGTAGAATGACGCCGAACGAGCGCTTGCCGCGAGTGAGAAGTCTTCAAAACGGGCTGAGATATCATCCCTTGCAGGTGGTGAGATGACCGAGGCAATCCGCCTCTCCGTGCCGCTGAACGCGCTCAGAGCCTTCGAGGCAGCGGCACGCCACATGTCGATCAAGACGGCCGCCGAAGAAATCGGCGTGACGCCGTCTGCCGTCAGCCACCAGCTTCGCATCCTCGAAGATCTACTGGGTCTCGAACTGATGCGTCGGATTGGTCCGCGCCTCGAACTGACCGAGACGGGAAAGCTGCTATCGCCCGAACTCACGGCCGGCTTCTCGCGGATCGTCGAGGCCGTCGGCAACCTCAAAAGCGACAGGAAGCTTGGCCCGCTGCGGCTCTCCATGCTGCCAACCTTCGCCACGCACTGGCTGTCGCCGCGGCTGGCGTCCTACCCGTTTGCGAGATCCGGATTCGAACTTCTGATCTCCACCACGCAGACCGCCGTCGATCTGAGCGCCGGCGTTGCCGATGTCGCCGTGCGTCACGGCCGGGGACGCTGGGACGGCGTTCATTCGGAACTGCTGTTTGACGAGCATGTCGCGCTGTTCGGCCGGCACGCCGACTGGAATGCCCGCAGTGAGGCCGAAGCACGCGCGGCGATTTCGAGGACGAACCTGTTTCTCTCCCAGCATCGCCGGGAGCATTTCCAGCGGTGGAACGACACCCTGCCGGGTGGTCCGGTCCAACCCGCGGCGATCACCCTCGTCGACACGTCGGGCCTTGCCCTCAAGGCAGCGATCGACGGCGCCGGGATGACGCTGGCCGGGATCGAGATCGCAGCCTGCGACGTTGCCGCCGGACGGCTGCATCCGATCCTCGACCACAAGATACCGGCCAATGCCGGCTACTATCTCTGCTACCCGCCAGCCCTCGCCCGCGATCGCCGGGTGCGAAACATTCGCACGTGGATGCTGGCGGAAGCGGCAAGCAGAGGCCAAACCGGCTCCGAAGCGCACCATGGTCGCTCCGCCTGAAAGCCGGGAGCCGGTCCCCCTCCCGGATTTGGCGGTCTCCATGTCGTATTGGCGAGCCGCCGTGCTGGTCGTCCTGACGCTGCCGTTTCTGGGGGGCGCTCTCGGCCTTCTGGCCGTCGCCGGCCGCGCCACTTCCTTTCGGAAGTTCCTGGCAATCGGCGTCCCGCTCGGCTTCTTCGCGGTCGCAACGCTTCTGTCACTGTCCTGGGTGATCCGATATCGCCGCGGACGAGGCCCGATGTATGTCTTCACCGCGAAGGACCTGGTGGTTGGACGCCATCTCGCAGGCGCCCCCGTGCCGTGGGCCGACGTTTCGATTTCGTCCTCGTCACTCTTGTGGTCAGGGCCGATCGTGGTCCAAGTCGATTATCGAAAGCCGGAGTTCCGTTCCGATACGAAGCGTCGGTCCCTCGTCTTCTTCGACAAAAACCGAGACAAAACCGTACGGCGTCTCATCATGCCGAACATCGCCACGCTGGGCGCGAGCGGACTGGAAGACAAGCTGATCCAATATGCGCGCGCCGATGGCGTGGAACTCCCCGACGACAGGTGACCCAGGCAACGGCCGCCTCGCCCCGGCTTACCAGGGGCCGCCGTCGCCGAGCCACAGCGCATAGCTTTTCCATGCGGCAGGCGTGGCGAAGCGGTCATAGGTCTTGCGGGCGCTTTCGTTCTCGTCCGGAACAAGCCATCTGAGATGCACCCAGCCGCGCGCTCTTCCGATGTCTGCAATGGCCTCGATCATGCGCTGGGCCAATCGCTGCCCGCGGGCATGGCTGGCGACATAGAGATCGTCCAATTGTCCGGCGCGACTTCCGGAGATCGCCTCCGGCAGATCGAAGAAGACGGCAAAGGTCGAAAGCTTGCCGTCAAGGAACCCGCCGACGATCTCCGCCTTCGGATCGACAAGCAAGGCGGCCGCTGCGTCATCGCGTTCGCTGTCCACTGTCGCGGCAGGATACATCTCGGTTCGGTACGCCTGAAGCAGTTCCGAGAACTGGGCAGCATCGTCACTCGTCAAATGCCGAAGGAGCAACGCTCCTTCGGCACCGTGATCGTCCTTCACCATCGCTCCTCCCTCTCCATTTCGTCGATCGTCATTTCTGCCTCAGCGGCCAAAATATCCAGCAATACTCGCCTTGGCGAGGACATGGCCCTGGATCAGGGCACTTGCCATCGCAGCCGATGACGCCGCATTCAGCGGCAGCGTCTCGACGTCGAGCGCATAGACCGTCAGCACGTAACGATGCGGTCGATCGCCCACCGGAGGGCACGGCCCGAGATATCCGGGGATGCCGAAGTCGGTTTTGGTCGAGATGGCCTCACCTGGCTGCGCCCGCTCGCCAAGCGTCGTGACCTTCGCCGGAATGTTAGCCAGCACCCAGTGCCAACGACCGCCTGCCCCCGACGCATCCGCATCGAAAAGAGTCACCGCGAAGCTTTTGGTCCCCGGCGGCGCGCCCGTCCAGAGAAGGCCCGGAGAGCTGTTCTGGCCTGAACAGCCGGAGCCGTTCCGGACCTGACTCAAAGCTATCCGCCCCCCGTCCTCGAAGGACGTGCTTTTCAGCTCCATCGCCGAAGCTGCCATGGGGAGCGTCAACGATACGGCCAATGCGCATGCGATCTGGAGGGCACGGATCTTCGCAGACCGAAGACCATGCCGTCTGGGCTGGCTCACGCCTCCCCCTCCCAATAGCCGACGGCGGCGCTCGCCTTCACTGTCAGGTCCAGGCGGCGAAACGCCTTTTCACCTCCGGGCGCGGACCCCGCGAAGATCGCGATCTTGCCGCTGTCGGGATACTCCAGAACATCCGGCTCCTTCATCGTGCTGATCGCCAGATAACGCAGGGGTTCCTCGCCCGAGGCGATGAGCTGATGCGCCGTCTCCGGGCCGCCGGCGGGGCAGACCACGACATCCCCGGCCACCACGGCATACTCTTCGCCGCCAAATCGCAACCGCCCCTCGCCACCAAGGATGACGAAGAGTTCGTCATTGCCGTGGTGGCAATGGTAGGGCCAGGCG
Source organism: Rhizobium sp. (assembly GCA_036722275.1). Lineage (GTDB taxonomy): Bacteria > Pseudomonadota > Alphaproteobacteria > Rhizobiales > Rhizobiaceae > Allorhizobium. Next base: position 20,978 of record DAIMJJ010000044.1, read on the forward strand.
CGCTTGCCGGGCGGGACCTCGACATAGCGCGCGCCAATCTGCCTTGCCCCGAGCGGCCCCGCCACCGGTGCCATATGCGCGCAATAGGTCTCGCCATGGGCCTGAAGGCTGAGCGAGAGCTGCTGAAGTCTGACGACGGGAACCATGGGCGCACCTCCTGCCTTGCCTCTATCTTCAGCGAAGAAGAAGCGCGGGCACCGGGCAGAGGCAAATGAATGCTGCTCATGCAAGACCGAGACATGCTCATTCGACAGATCGCGCGAACCCCGCAGAATGCGTCGGCGGAGAAACGGCAACCGCAGGAGTGGGAATGTGAGCCACTGCGCATGCGAAACGGCGCCATCGGCGCCTCTGGTGGCGGCACCCGTGCGGTTCGTGACCCCTGACGGGTATAGGCTCGGTGGCTTCCTGTGGAAGCACGCCGGCGCCGATCCCGGCCGGCCGGTGGTGATCGTAGCCGCCGCCACATCCGTCCGCTGCCGCTATTATGCGCGCTTCTCCGACTATCTCTTCTCGAATGGCTTCGACGTCCTGACCTTCGACTATCGCGGCATAGGGGAATCGCGGCCCCGATCCTTGCGGGGTTTCCGAGCCGACTGGGGCGACTGGGGCGAGCACGATTTCGAAGCGGCACTGCTTCATGTGCGGGACGCCTTTCCCCGCCAGCCGGTGCTTGCCGTCGGCCATTCGATCGGCGGCTTCGCCATCGGCCTTGCCCCGTCCAATCCCGGCATCCGGCGCATCCTGACCGTGGGTTCGCAGTTTGCCTACTGGCGCGACTACGGCGCCGGGCAGCGCCGGCGCATGTATATCAAGTGGCACGTCGTCATGCCGGCGCTCACGAGACTGTTCGGCTACTTCCCCGCAAAGCGGCTGGGCTGGATGGAAGACACGCCCGCCGGTGTCGTTCGCGACTGGAGCCGGATGCGCGCGCGCTTTGAGGAAACGGTGCGGCGGGACCGCTTCACCGCCGGCAAGAGCGGGTCCGACTGGCTCCGGCAGCGCTTCGCGAATGTGACGGCACCGATCCTCGCCATCGGCCTGAAGGACGATCCCCACGGAACGCCTGCGGCGCTGGACCGCCTCCTGCGCTATTTCACCTCCAGCGAGCGGCGCCATTGGCGCATCGCGCCCGCCGACATCGATGCCGAGGCGATCGGGCACTTCGCCTTCTTCCACGACCGCTTCAAGGAGAGCCTGTGGCCGCTCGCCCTTGCCTGGCTCAGATCCGGCTGGATCCCTGAGGACGCGCCCGGCTCACTGCTGACGCACTGGCTTCCCGAGGAGGATCGGACATGCTGACGATAAGATGTGCCGAGCCGCAGCATCGTCAGGCATGGCAAGCGCTCTGGAATGAAAACTGCACTCATTTCGGCGCCGATGGCATGACCGCGGCCGTGTTCGACGGTCTCT
>DAIMJJ010000045.1:0-12861 GCA_036722275.1 Rhizobium sp.
CGTCGTGTGCGGCTATGGCGACGTCGGCAAGGGTTCGGCGGCTTCGTTGCGTGGCGCCGGCGCCCGCGTCAAGGTTACGGAAGTCGATCCGATCTGCGCCCTGCAGGCTGCCATGGACGGTTTCGAAGTGGTCACGCTTGAAGACGTCGTCTCGAGCGCCGACATCTTCATCACCACCACCGGCAACCGCGACGTCATCCGCATCGAGCACATGCGCGAGATGAAGGACATGGCGATCGTCGGCAATATCGGCCACTTCGACAACGAGATCCAGGTTTCGGCACTGCGCAATCTCAAGTGGACCAACATCAAGCCGCAGGTCGACATGGTCGAGTTCCCGAAGGGCAACCGCATGATCCTGCTCTCGGAAGGCCGCCTGCTCAACCTCGGCAACGCGACGGGCCATCCGTCTTTCGTGATGTCGGCCTCGTTCACCAACCAGGTTCTGGGCCAGATCGAGCTGTTCACCAAGACCGATGAATACAAGCCGGGCGTCTATGTCCTGCCCAAGCACCTCGACGAGAAGGTCGCTCGCCTGCATCTCGAAAAGCTCGGCGTGAAGCTGACGACCCTTTCGGAAGAACAGGCCGCCTATATTGGCGTCACGCCGCAGGGTCCGTTCAAGGCCGACCACTACCGCTATTGATATTCTTCAGGATATCCACCAAATCTAGTGGCCGCAGCCTTGACAAAGGCTGCGGTTTCTTTTTTGGGCCCTACCCTTCCCGCTCATTCCCTTAGGCAGTATTGTTTTAGAACTTGATTCGTGGCGCGCCCATCAGGTGCGTCGGCGAAATCGGATGTCTTGTCGACGATGCGGCACATAGGACGGAGACAGACCGAGGATGTCGGTACATAAATGCGGCCCGCTGACGCGGGAAACGGCGGCGATGGATAACGGGGCCTCGCGGCAGCGGATTTCGGATTCCGAAGCGACAGAGACGCGCCGGGGAAGACTCGGACGCAGCCTGCTGCCCGGCCTGTGGAAGGCCTGCATGGGCGGTACCGTCCTGACGGGTCTGTTGGCGCCCGGCCTTGCCCGTTCCCAGACTGCCGTCCCCCCGGCGGAAAAGCTCTTCACCTCCGTCGAAATGGTCGGCTACGCCGTCGTGCTTGGCATTCTGTCCGCGGCCATGCTCTCGGCCGGATGGCTGATCCGCCAGCGCAGCCGGCTGGAGGCCGAAGGCGCCGAAATGCGTTCCGCCCTCTCCGATGCCAATCAACGGATTTCCCGCTATCAGGCGCTGATCGCCGACAAGAACCGCCGGATCGTCATCTGGGACGGCCAGAACGGCAAGCCGGAATTCTTAGGACAGCTGCCCGCAGAAACCGGCGCGCCGCAGACCGACGGCGAATTCCTGGCCTTCGGCCGCTGGCTGAAGCCGTCTTCGGCGAGCGAGCTGGAAAAGGCCATCGAAGCGCTCCGTTTCCGCGCCGAGAGTTTTGACGTCATCATCGAGACCCAGCGCGGCGAGGTCGTCGAGGTTCAGGGACGCCTTTCCGGAGGCAGGGCCTTCGCCCGCTTCGTGGCACTCAACAATCTGCGCGCCGAGCTTGCCGAACTGAAGATCGAACGCAATCGGCTGCGCAGCTCCATTGCCACCTTCGAATCTCTGCTCGACGCGATCGAGCAGCCCGTCTGGAGGCGCGACACCGAAGGTCGTCTGGTCTGGGTCAACCAGGCCTATAGCGAAGCGGTCGAGGCGGGTTCACCCGACCAGGCCGTGCGCGAGGCGCGGGAAATCCTGTCCAGCATCAGCCGCGAGAAGATTCGCGCGAGCGCGACGCCGGAATCCCCCTTCCACGACGTGGTCTCCACCGCCGTTCGCGGCAAGCGCACCTTCTTCGACGTGGTCGACATTCGCGAACCCTCGGGTTCCTGCGGCATGGCGGTCGATGTCTCCGGCGAGGAAGCGCTGCGCGAAGAGCTGGCCCGGACCCTCAAGAGCCACGCCGAAACGCTGGAGCATCTGGAAACGCCGGTTGCCATTTTCGATCGCGACCGCCGCCTGCAATTCTTCAACCAGCCCTTCCAGCGCCTCTGGGATCTGGAGCCGGCCTTCCTTGAATCGCGCCCCGACCACGGCGAACTGCTCGACCGGCTGCGTTCGGCGCGCAAGCTGCCCGAGCAGCTGAGCTGGAAGGCCTGGAAGGAGAACTCGCTCGCCGTCTATCGTTCGCTGGAAACCCAGACCGATCTCTGGCACCTGCCCAACGGGCAGACGCTGCGCATCATCGCCTCGGCGCACCCGCAGGGCGGCGCGACCTGGGTGTTCGAGAACGTCACGGCGCAGTTCGATCTGGAGAGCCGATACAACACGCTGCTGCGGGTCCGCGGCGAAACGATCGACCATCTCTCCGAGGGCGTTGCGGTGTTCGGCCCGGACGGCCGGATCGAACTCTCCAACCCGGCCTTCCGGGCGCTCTGGGGCATTACAGAGGCCGACGCCAAGCCGGGCACGCACATCAAGGCGATCGAGGCGGCCTGCGCCCCGTCCTATGACGGCGTGGACGGCTGGAAGGCCTTTGCCAAGATGATCACCAGCTTCGAGGACGAACGTCCGTCGAGCCAAGGCACGCTGGAGCTCTATTCGCGCCTGGTGCTGGACTATGCCGTGACCCCGCTGCCCAACGCGCAGACCATGCTGACCTTCGTCAACAAGACCGACAGCGTTCTTGCCGAGCGGGCGCTCAAGGAAAAGAACGAGGCGCTGCGCAAGGCGGACGAGCTGAAGAACGATTTCGTCCAGCACGTCTCCTACGAGCTGCGCTCGCCGCTGACCAACATCATCGGCTTCACCGATCTCCTGAAGACGCCGGCGATCGGACCGCTCAACGAACGGCAGGCGGAGTATATCGACCACATCTCCACCTCGTCCTCCGTGCTTTTGACCATCGTCAACGACATCCTCGACCTTGCAACCGTCGATGCCGGCATCATGCGCCTCGACTACACCGAGATCGATCTCAACGACCTGCTCGACGACGTTTCGATGCAGATGACCGACCGGCTGCAGGGGGGCAATGTCTCGCTCGAAATCGCGGCATCTGCGCATCTCGGCCACATCGTCGCCGACCAGCAGCGGCTGAAGCAGATCCTGATCAAGATCCTGACCAATGCCGTGAATTTTGCGCCGGAGGGCTCGTCGATCGAGCTGAAATGCTGGCGTGAGGATGCCGACTTCGTCTTCACCGTCCATGACAATGGGTGCGGCATGACCAAGGACATGCTGGCGACCGTGTTCAACCGCTTCTCGACCAATGGCAAGAGCGGCAAGCGCAGCGGCGCCGGCCTTGGCCTTTCCATCGTCGAAAGCTTCGTCAACCTGCACAACGGCACCGTGTCGATCGACAGCGAGCCGGGTCGCGGGACCACGGTCGCCTGCCGCATTCCCTCCGCCGCCGAACCGCAAGCCATCGCCGCCGCCGAATGACCGACACGCAACCGAGCCTTTCGCTGCAGCTCGCCGCCGAGGCGGACACGGTCCGTCTGGGCGAGGAACTGGCGCTGGTGGTCAAACCCGGCGATTGCATCGCGCTTTGGGGCGATCTCGGGGCTGGCAAATCGACACTGTCGCGCGCGCTCCTGCGCGCCATGGCCGACGATGATGCGCTTGAAGTTCCAAGCCCGACCTTTACCCTGGTCCAGAACTACGATCTTCGGCTCACGGTCGCGCATTTCGACCTCTATCGTCTCTCCGATCCGGCCGAACTCGAAGAGATCGGTTTTGCCGATGCACTCGACAGCGGGGTCTGCCTCGTCGAATGGCCGGACAAGGCGGGCGACAGCCTGCCGCGCCAGAGGATCGACATTGACTTTGCCTTCGACGCCAATGGCGGGCGCACGGTCAGGATCTCGGCACCGGCGCCAAAGCTCGCGCGTCTTCAACGAGTGCTGTCGATCCGACGCTTCCTCGACGCAAACGGCTATGCCGGCGCGCGGCGGCGTCACCTCACGGGCGACGCCTCGACGCGCGCCTACGAATACATCTATCCCGCCGACGGCCGCACCCGGCGCATCCTGATGGACGCGCCCCGCCAGCCCGACGGGCCGCCCATCCGTGATGGCAAACCCTATTCGCAGATCGCCCATCTCGCTGAAGACGTCTATCCCTTCGTGGCGATCGACGGGGCGCTGCGGGCCCGCGGCTTTGCCGCCCCTGAAATCTTCGAGCGCGATTGCGAAGCCGGCCTTCTGGTGATCGAGGATCTCGGTCCCGACACCGTGCTCGATGAAGACGGCAAGCCGATTGCGGAGCGCTATCGCGCCGGCGTGGCGTGTCTGGCCGCCCTGCATGCGACCCGCTTCGACCGCGCCATCGAGATCGAACCGGGCCGCGTCCACCACATCCCCGATTACGACCGGACCGCCATGAAGATGGAGGCCGAGCTGCTGATCGACTGGCATCTGCCGTGGAAGCGCAACGGCGCATTGGCGGCCGAGGACGAGCGGGCCGAGTATCTGTCCATCTGGGATGCTCTGATCGATGAGCTCGACAGCGCCGAGAAAACGCTGGTGCTGCGCGATTTCCATTCGCCGAACATCATCTGGCGCGAAGAGCAGCAGGGCATCCAGCGGGTCGGCCTGATCGATTTCCAGGACGCGATGATCGGGCCCTCGGCCTATGATCTCGTGTCGATCGTCCAGGATGCCCGCGTCACGGTCGAGCGTCCGCTCGTCGACCAGCTGATGGCCGACTATCTGGCGCTGCGCCGTCAGGAAGGCTCGTTTGACGAGGCAGGCTTCCTCAAGGCCTGGGCGATCATGTCGGCGCAGCGCGCCTGCAAGCTGAACGGGCTCTGGGTGCGGCTGATGAAGCGGGATCACAAGCCCGGCTACATGAAGCACATGCCACGGACGCTATGGCACCTGTCGGTCGCCTTTGAGCACGAGGCACTTGCCCCCTTGCGCGACTGGTGCGCGCGGGTTGGAATCGGCGAGACCGAATCACTTCCGCAGGCAAAATGAAAATCACCCACGCCATGGTGCTCGCAGCCGGGCTCGGCACCCGGATGCGTCCGATCACCAACAGCATGCCGAAGCCGCTGGTGCGCATCGCCGGCCGGCCGATGATCGACTACGTGCTCGATACGCTTGCCGCGGCAGGCGTCGAACAGGTGGTGGTCAACGTGCACCATTTCGCCGAGCAGATGGAGGCCCATCTCGCAGGCCGTGACGATCTTTCCATCCTGATCTCGGACGAGCGCGCGGAACTGATGAATTCCGGCGGCGGACTGGTTAAGGGATTGAAACGGCTCGACCGCTCACCCGTCTTCGTGATGAATGCGGACCTGTTCTGGATCGCCGAGGACGAGGGTGACCGCTCCAACCTTGCGCGCCTCGCCGAGGCCTTCGACCCGGCGCGCATGGACATGATCCTGCTCTGCGTCCCGCTGGAGCGCACGACCGGCCACAACGGCAAGAAAGACTTCTCGCTTGGCAGAGACGGTCGGCTGAAGCGTTACGAGGACGGGGATCCAGATCCGGTTGTTTATGCCGGCGCCATCGCTCTTCTGCCGGAATTGTTCGACGACGCACCGACGGACGCCTTCAACCTCAATATCTATTTCGATCGCGCGATCGCCAGCGGGCGGCTCTGCGGGATCGAAATGTCGGGACAATGGCTGACCGTCGGCACGCCGGACGCCATCGGCGAGGCCGAAGAAACGATCCGGCGTTTCGCTCCTACCGCCGGAAACGGAGCCTGAGACATGGCACGGGCGCACCAACCGCGTGTCCTGACGATACCGGCGGGGCTGCCCTTCCTCAAGCTTCTTGCCGCTCGGCTGATCGACGGCACGCTCGCGCCCGGCTATCGCTATGACACCGCCGACCCACTGTCGCTGTCCAAGGTAACGATCCTGGTACCAACGCGCCGCGCCGCCCGCGTGCTGCGTTCCGAGTTCGTCGACCTGCTCGGCGGCCGCGCCGCGATCCTGCCGATCATCCGTCCGCTTGGAGAAACGGAAGAGGACGGCGCCTTTTTCGAGGCCGACGCACCGACGCTGCTCGACCTTGCGCCCCCGGTCAGCGGCACCGTCATGCTGCTCGAACTGGCGCGACTGATCCTTGCCTGGCGCAACCAATTGCCCGCCATCGTCCGCAGCATCCATGCCGACACCCCGCTGGTCGCGCCGGCGAGCCCGGCCGATGCGGTCTGGCTGGCCCGCGCGCTCGGGGAATTGATCGATGCGGTAGAGACCGAAGGCCGCGACTGGGCCGATCTGGTCAAGCTCGATGTGCGCGACTTCGCCTCTTGGTGGCAGCTGACAGTGGAGTTCCTGAAGATCGCAACGGCCTTCTGGCCGGCGCGGCTGGAGGAACTCATGCGCTCCTCGCCCGCCCGCCATCGCGACGCCATGCTGAAGGCCGAGGCCCAGCGCATTGCGGGCCTCAAGGACGGTGCGCCGATCATCGTCGCCGGCTCGACCGGCTCGATCCCAGCGGCAGCGGACCTGATCGCCGCCATTGCCGGTCGGCGCGACGGCGTCGTCGTCCTTCCCGGTCTCGACACCACGATGCCGCCCGAAGACTGGCTGAAGGTCGGTCTCGAACCGGAACCCGGCCGACCGGCGGAACCGGCAAGCCGCGGGCATCCCCAATATGGCCTGTTCCGGCTTCTGAAGCACCTGAAGATCGATCGCAGCGAGGTCGAGCCGCTCGGCACAGCGGATAATGTGCTTGCCGACCGCGCCGAAATCCTGTCGCGCGCGCTGGCGCCCGCGGCCTCGACCGATGGCTGGCAGGCCTGGCGGGCGGGCTTCGGCGACGAGCGGCTGCACCGCGCCTTTGCCGAGGTGACGCTGATCGAAGCGGCGAACGAGCGCGAGGAGGCCACTGCGATCGCCATTGCCCTGCGTCTCGCTCTGGAAGAACCGGGCGTTAATGGCGGCGAGAGCCGCGTCGCGCTGATCACCCCGGACCGGGCTCTGGCGCGGCGGGTGACGGCGGAACTGGCGCGGTTCGGCATCATCGCCGACGATTCCGCCGGCACGCCCTTCAGCGCGACCCAGCAGGGCATCCTGACCCAGCTTCTGCTCGAAGCGACGCTGCGTCCGGGCGATCCGGTGCCGCTGGTCTCCGTCCTCAAGCATCCGCTGGCGCGCTTCGGCCTCTCTGTGGACGCCTATCGCACAGCCGCCGATGCCCTCGAGGTGATAGCGCTTCGCGGCGGTGTACAGATGGTCGATCTCAGCACGCTGCCTCAGCTGGTGGAGCAGAGGCTCGCCGAGCACGCAGTCGACCGCCATCCGCCGCAGTGGCGCCTGTCGCTTCAACCGGAAGCAATCGAAGGCGCCCGCGATCTCGCTGAGCGCATCGCCCGCGCCGTCGAGCCGCTGGTTTCGGTCCTGGTGCGGATCGCCGACGGTCGCGTGCTGACCGACAAGCTGGCGCTCTCCGACTGGGCGGCGCGGACCGGCCGCGTTCTGGAGGCGGTGTGCGCCGACGAACGCGCCGACCTCTCCGCCCTCTGGTCGGACGAGGCCGGCGAGACGCTGGCCAGCCAGCTCGGCGAGATCCTGGCAGCGGATGGAAAGATCGAAGCCGACGGGCCGCAATGGATCGACATTTTCGGGGCGCTCACTGCGAGCGAGGCCGTGAAGCCGCGCGCCATGCGCCATCCGCGCGTCTTCGTCTTCGGCACGCTGGAAGCCCGGCTGCAGAGCGTCGACATGCTGGTGATCGGTGGCCTCAACGAAGGCTCGTGGCCCGGGCAGACGACCAACAATCCCTTCCTGTCGCGCATGATGAAGGCAGAGATCGGCCTGGAGCCACCAGAAAGACGCATCGGTCAGCTCGCCCATGATTTCGAGATGGCGAGCGGCACACGTCACCTCGTCTATTCGCGTGCGCTGCGCCAAGGGTCCGCACCGACGGTGGCATCCCGCTGGCTGCAGCGGCTGATGGCGCTTGGCGGCCGCGAGTTCGAAAGCCGGCTCAAGAAACGCGGGGATCGCCTTCGCCATTTTGCGGCTCTGCTGGATCAGGGCGAGAACCAGGCGCCGGCACAGCGACCGGCGCCAAAACCGCCGGCGGAACTGCAGCCCAGCCAGTTTTCCTTCAGTGAAGTCGGCCCGTTCCGACGCGACCCTTATGCGCTTTATGCGCGGCGCATCCTGAAGCTCGATCCGGTCGACGGCTTCAACCAGGATCCCGGTGCCGCCGAGCGGGGTACGCTCTACCACCGCATCATCGAGCGCTTCGTCGCCGAAGGCCATGATCCGGCCGATCCCCGTGCCTTCGAGGCCATGATGGGGATCGTCGACACGCTGTTCGACGCCGAGCGACTTCCCGTTCACATCGACATCGTGTGGCGTCAGAGATTTGCAAGCGTCGGCCGGGCCTTCATTGCCTGGGAGCGCGAGCGAAGGCCCGAGATCCGCAAGACACTGACGGAGGCGCGTGGTCGCATCGAGCTGCCGAACGGCATCACGCTCACCGGCGTTGCCGACCGCATCGACCTCAAGGGAGCGGACCACGCCGACATCATCGACTACAAGACCGGTCTCAGCCCGAGCGTTGCCCAGGCCCGCAGCCTGCTCGACCCGCAGCTGGCGCTGGAGGCGGCGGCCTTGCGCGCCGGGGCCTTTCGCGACGCTGGGCATCTGACGCCGGAGAACCTGCTCTACGTGCGGCTCAAGCCGGCAGACGCGCTGCTGGTCGATCAGGTCAACAACGAGCTGAACGGCCGGGGCGACAACAAGAAGTCGGCGACCGATCTCGCCGATCAGTCGATCGAGGAGCTGGGACGGTTCGTGGAGGCTCTGCGCAGCGGCGAAAGGGGCTATGTCTCGCGGTTGATCCCCGCCCAGCAGAACGATTTCGGCGGCGAATACGATCATCTCGCCCGCGTAGCGGAATGGTCGACGGCGGAAAGCGAAGAGGCCGGCGGCGATGAGTGACGATCTTGTTCTGCCCTCCGGCGAGGACCCGGCGATCTGGCTCGACTGGACCACACGTCAGCAGGCGGTCGCCTCCGATCCTGGCCGCTCCGCCTGGGTGTCGGCCAATGCCGGTTCCGGCAAGACGCATGTGTTGACGCAGCGCGTCATCCGCCTGCTTCTCGCCGGCGCGCGACCATCCTCCATCCTCTGCCTCACCTATACCAAGGCGGCAGCCTCGGAGATGTCGAACCGCGTCTTCTCACGGCTTGCCGAATGGGCGACCCTGCCGGACGAAGCGCTCGCCGACCGGCTGCAGGCGATCGAGCACAGCCGGCCCGACCGGGCCAAGCTGGCCCAGGCGCGCCGTCTGTTTGCAAGCGCGCTTGAAACGCCGGGCGGCCTGAAGATCCAGACGATCCACGCCTTCTGCGAAGCGCTGCTGCACCAGTTCCCGCTGGAGGCCAATGTCGCCGGCCATTTCACCGTGCTCGACGACCGAGCGGCCTATGCCGTTCTCGCCGAGGCGCGCCGAATGCTGTTGACGGCAACCTCAAGCGAAGACGACGCCGTGCTGGCAGAGGCTTTTTCGCAGGTGCTGAGCATTGCCGACGAAAGCGGCCTGGAAGCCCTGCTCGGCGATCTGGTCGCCAATCGTCACGCAATCCGCGCCTTCCGGCGTTCAGCCGACCGCGCCGGCGGAGCGGAGGGGCTCCTGCGTCGTGGATTGGGTCTTGCCGAGACAGAGACCGAGGAAAGCCTGCTTGCGGGCCTCTGGCCCCTGCCCTCGCTGCCCGGCCCGACGCTCACGGAATACATCCTGCTGGCGCGCGAAAAGGGCGGCAAGACCGTGCAGGAAGTGGCGGAGCTCCTGGAAGCGGCGGCGCACGAGCGAGATCCGCGCCGGCGCCTCGATCTCGTCGAATCGGTCTTCTTCACCAAGGCCGGCAAGCCGAAGGCCGACACCTCCCTGATCGCCGGGGCGATGACCAAGGCCGCCCCGCATCTGCGCGACGCCATGTTCGAGGCGCGCGACCATTTCATCGGCTTGCGTGACCGGCTGCGGCTCTTGCGCATGTTCAAGGCGACGATGGCGGCGCTGACGCTCGCCGCCCGGCTCGACGACGATTACGAGGAGCTGAAGAAGAAGCGCAGCCAGCTCGATTTCGAAGACCTGATCGTGCGCACCGCCGAGCTGCTGCTGCGTAGCGATGTCGGACCCTGGGTCCATTACAAGCTCGACCAGGGCATCGACCACATTCTCGTGGACGAGGCCCAGGATACCAGCCCCGTGCAGTGGTCGGTGATCCGCTCGCTGCGGGAGGACTTTTTCTCGGGCGAGAGCGCACGCAACCTCAACCGCACCTTCTTTGCCGTCGGCGACGAAAAGCAGTCGATCTATTCGTTCCAGGGCGCCCGGCCCGAGCGGTTCTCGGAGGAGGCATCGATCACGTCACGGGCCGTGGCGGCCGGCAGCCAGACCTTCAGCGCGGTCCGACTGCCGCTGTCGTTCCGCTCGACGCTGGCCGTTCTCTCGGCCGTCGACCAGGTCTTCTCGGTTGCCGAGAATTCCCGCGGGCTCAGCGCCGGCGGGGACAGCGTCGTCCACATGTCGAGCCGGATCGGCCATCCCGGCACGGTCGATCTGTGGGCCATGATCGCGGCCGAACAGGCGGATAAGACGGAGGACTGGACGGCGCCCTTCGATTCCACGCCGGAAAGCGCGCCCTCCGCCGTTCTGGCACGACGCATCGCCTATGCCGTCGAACAGATGGTCGGCCGGGACACTATCATCGAGAAGGGCAAGCGTCGCCCGATCCGGGCCGGCGACATCCTGGTTCTCGTGCGCAAGCGCGACAGCTTCGTCAATGCGCTGACCCGCGCGCTGAAGCGCCGCAACAATATTCCCGTGGCCGGCGCCGACCGGCTGAAGCTGACTTCGCACATTGCCGTGCAGGACCTTCTGGCGCTCGGCCGCTTCCTTCTGCTGGCCGCGGACGACCTCTCGCTTGCTGCTCTGATGAAGAGCCCGCTCTTCGACCATAGCGAGGAGGATCTCTTCGATCTCGCCGCCAACCGACCGGAGGGTGTCAGCCTCTGGGTTCGGCTCCAGTCTCTGGCCAGCGACAGGCCCGAGCGCTTCGCAGGAACGGTCGAGCGTCTGCTGGCTTTCCGGGTGCTGTCGGAGAGCCTTCCGGTCCACGACTTCTATGCCCGGGTGCTGGGCACGCATAGCGGCCGCCGGGCCTATCTTGCCCGCCTCGGCAGCGAGGTCAGCGACATTCTCGACGAATTCCTGAGCTTTGCGCTCGCCTTCGAGACGGCCGGGCTTCCCGGTTTGCAAGCTTTCGTTTCGACGCTCGAGAGCGAAGCGCCGGAGGTCAAGCGCGAGCAGGACAAGGACCGGGACGAGGTCCGCATCATGACGGTACACGCCTCGAAGGGGCTCGAGGCACCGATCGTCTTCCTCGTTGACGGTGGCGGAAAACCGTTCAATCACAGCCATCTCGCCAAGTTCCGGATGATCGAGACGACCGACGGCCTGCCGTCGCTGCCGATCTGGGTGCCGAACAAGGGGCTCGCGAATTCGCTGACCGAGGCAGACGTCGAGCGCCGGCGTCAGATGGCGGAGGAGGAATACCGCCGCCTGCTCTACGTGGCGATGACGCGTGCCGCCGACCGGTTGGTCATCTGCGGCTATCGCGGCGTGCGCGAGCCGGGCGATGTCTGGCATCGGATGATCGAAGAGGCCTTGCGCGGCAAAGCGGACTATTGCTCGGAAGCAACCTTCCCCGGACCGGATGGCCCGTTCGACGGCCTGACCTGGCGGTTGCCGGGGCTGGAGAAGGAATTCCTTGCGGAGAGTGCAGCTGAGACGGAAGTCCCGGACGCTGATCTGCCGCAGGCGCTTTTGCGGCCGCTCGCGGCCTCTCCCGGTCTGCCGCGGCCGCTCAGCCCTTCCGGAGCCGGTGCCATGGTGATCGACGAGGCCGACGAGGCCCTTGTCGCGTCCCCCCTGTTCGGCGGCGACAGCGAAGGCGCCGGCATCGCCCTTCAGAAGGGCAGGCTCATCCACCGCATGCTGCAGATCCTGCCGCAGCTCGCGCCCGAGGAACGCCCGGCCGCCGCCCAGCGTTATGCGGCGCGCGCCGCCCGCTTCTGGCCGACAGCCGAACGCGATGGTCTGGTGACCGCGGTGATCGGCGTGCTCGGTCACCCGGATCTGGTGCCGGTGTTTTCCGCGCACGGCCAGGCGGAAGTCTCGGTGATGGGAAGTTTCGTGCTGAACGGTGAGGAACGCGCCGTCTCAGGTCGGATCGACCGCATGGCCGTGGTGGACGGACGAGTCGTGCTCGTCGACTACAAGACGAACCGGATCGCACCGACAAGTGCGGCGGAAGCGCCGTTGTCGCATCGGGCGCAGCTGGCGATCTACCGAGAGATCCTGCGGCCGCTCTATCCGGACAGCCGGTTCGACTGCCTTCTGGTCTACACGGAGACCGGCCGCGTGATTGCCTTGGACGAAGACACGCTGTCGCACTCCCTTGCCGCGCTCAAGACATCGTGAGATACCGCATATTGAAATAATGGACGCGCACCATCACATATCTAGACAAAATCCCATGACCGGCAAAGGAGCAGCCCATGGCTACGGTTAAAGTCGACAATTCCAATTTTCAGGCTGAAGTTCTCGATGCGGCGGAACCCGTCGTTGTCGACTTCTGGGCCGAATGGTGCGGCCCGTGCAAGATGATCGCTCCGAGCCTGGAAGAAATCTCCAACGAGATGGCCGGCAAGGTGAAGGTCGTGAAGATCAACATCGACGAAAACCCGGAAATCGCTGCCAAGTTCGGCGTTCGCTCGATCCCGACGCTCGCCATGTTCAAGGGCGGCGAAGTGGCCGACATCAAGGTCGGCGCTGCACCGAAAACCGCCCTTTCGACCTGGATCTCCAGCGCCGCCTGAACGGAATTCTCA
>DAIMJJ010000045.1:12961-17889 GCA_036722275.1 Rhizobium sp.
AGTCCGGCATCGGTGCCGCGGATCGGAACCGTGAACACGTCCTGCGCAATATCGGCAAAGGCCCGGAAATAGCCGACCGGATCCTTGGTGTTGATCATACCGGTGATCAGATAGAGGGGTCGCGACTGGCGCTCCTCGAAACCGGCCATGGCTTCGGCGATGACTTCGCCGGCACCGGGATTGTGGCCGCCGTCGACCCAGATCTCTGCGCCCGCCGGAGCGCTGTCCGCCAACCGTCCTTCTGTCAGCCTTTGCAGGCGCCCGGGCCATTCGACGGAGGTCATGGCCTTCTCGGCAACCGCATTGGACACTTCGAAGCCAGCCGCCTTGACCGCGCGGATGGCAGCCGCCGCATTGCCGTACTGATGCCGTCCCGGCAGGCGCGGCAAGGGCAGATCCATCAGTCCGAATTCATCCTGGTATACCAGCCGGCCAAACTCCTCATGGGCGCCGAAGTCCTGGCCGAAGACCGTCAGAGGACAGCCGAGACGCTCGGCGGTGGTCACCAGCACGTCGCGTGCCGAATCATATTCCTGCTGGCCGATCACAACGGGCAGACCGCGCTTCATGATGCCGGCCTTTTCGGCGGCGATCAGTTCGACGCGGTCGCCGAGATAGGCCTGATGGTCGAGCGAGATCGGCATGATCACGGAGACGGCCGGCTTCTCGATGACATTGGTTGCGTCAAAGCGCCCGCCCAGCCCGACCTCGATGATCGCGACATCGGCGGGAAGCTCGGAAAAGAGCAGGAAGGTGACGGCCGTCAGGATCTCGAACACGGTGATCTGCTGGCCGCCATTGGCGACCGCGACGCGCTTCAAGGCATCGGCAAAGATCTCGTCGTCGACATACTGACCCGGACCGCCCTTGACCCCGATGCGATAGCGCTCGTGCCAGCGTACCAGATGCGGCGAGGTGTGGACATGAACCGACAGGCCCTGCGCCTCGAGCAGGGCACGGCAGAAGGCCGTCACCGATCCCTTGCCGTTGGTGCCGGCCACATGGATCACCGGCGGCAGCCGGTCCTGCGGATTGCCGAGAACCTCGAGCAGGCGACGGATGCGGTTGAGGGAGAGATCGAAGCCCTTGGGGTGCAGCCCCATGAGCTCGTCGATGATCTGTTCTGCCTTGCTGAAGGCGGGCTCGGCCATGTTAGAAGATTCCGCTGCTTCGCCTCGATCGACAGAGGGGTCCCGGCTTACGCCGAAACCTTCTGCGGTTCAGCCTTCACGGCCGGCATGCGCTCGCCGACGCCAACAGAACGCTTCATCATGATCTTCAGGACCCGGGCCAGAAGCGAAGGGATCTCATGGCGCTTGACCACCATGTCGATCATCCCGTGCTCCAGCAGGTATTCCGAGGTCTGGAAGCCTTCCGGCAGTTTTTCGCGGATCGTTTGCTCGATGACGCGCTTGCCGGCGAAGCAGATCTCGGCACCGGGTTCGGCGATGTGCAGGTCACCCAGCATGGCATAGGACGCGGTAACGCCGCCGGTGGTGGGGTTGGTCAGCACGACGATGTAAGGCAGCCCGGCTTCCTTGAGCATGTCGACCGCGACCGTGGTGCGCGGCAGCTGCATCAGCGACAGGATGCCTTCCTGCATGCGGGCGCCGCCCGATGCCGGGAACATGACCAGCGGACACTTCTCAGCGATGGCGCGCTCGAAGGCCTTGACGATCGCCTCGCCGGCCGCAATCCCGAGCGAGCCGCCCATGAAGTTGAACTCGTGCACGACCGCGACGAGCTTCACGCCCTCGACCGTGCCGAGGCCGGCGACGATGGTGTCTTCCTGGTCGGTCTTGACCCGGCTGTCCTTGAGACGGTCGGCATATTTCTTCGAATCGCGGAACTTCAGCGGATCCTGCGCCACCTTCGGCTGCGGCAGGGCCTCGTACTGACCGCCGTCAAAAAGGTCGGCAAGCCGCGCCTTGGCGGGCATCTTCATGTGATAGCCCGAGGCGGGGATCACCCACTTGTTTTCCTCGAGATCCTTGTGAAAGACCATCTCGCCGGTTTCGGGGCACTTGATCCAAAGATTCTCGGGAACCTCGCGGCGGCCCAGCATGGAATTGATCCGCGGCCGCACGTAATTGGTAATCCAGTTCACTTTGTTAACTCCTGACTGTCCCAGCCTAAATGGGAAGGCTATTCGGCAGCGGCAAGGCGCGCGGCGTGAACGCCGGCCGACAGGCCGCGAACGAAGGTGGCAACCGACTGCACCGTATCCGCCGAGGCCTTGCCATCCTTGTCGAGCGAGGTCGCTACCTGGTTGACGATCGCTGTCCCGACGACCACCCCGTCGGCGGAGGCGCCGATGAGGCGGGCATGTTCGGCCGTCTTGACGCCGAAGCCGACGCAAACCGGCAGGTCGGTCTGGCTCTTGATGCGGCCGACGGCGCCGGCGATCTTGGAGGGATCCGGCAGCGCCGAACCGGTAATGCCGGTCATCGACACGTAGTAGACGAAACCGGACGTATTGGTCAGCACCTTGGGCAGGCGCTTGTCATCGGTGGTCGGGGTCGTGAGCCGGATGAAGTTGATGTCGCGCTTGCGGGCCGGGATGCACAGTTCGTCATCCATCTCGGCCGGAAGATCAACGATGATGAGGCCGTCGACGCCGGCCTCAAGGGCGTCGTCGAGGAAACGCTCGACGCCATAGACATAGACCGGGTTGTAGTAGCCCATGATGACGATCGGGGTCGTGTCGTCCCCCTTGCGGAATTCGCGGGCCATTTCCAGCGTCTTCTTCATCGTCTGGCCGGCCTTCAGCGCCCGCTGCCCTGCCAGCTGGATCGCGGGGCCGTCGGCCATCGGATCGGAGAAGGGAGCACCCAGCTCGATGATATCGGCGCCAGCGCCCGGAAGCGCCTTCATGATCTCAAGCGAGGTCTGATAATCCGGGTCGCCACCCATGAAATAGGTGACCAGCGCCGGACGGCCCGCGGCCTTCAGTTCGGCGAATTTCTTATCCATGCGAGCGGTCATATCAGAGCCCCATTCCGAGAATCTTGCCGACGGTGAAAATGTCCTTGTCGCCGCGGCCGCACAGATTCATGACGATGATCTGGTCCTTGTCCATCTTCGGTGCTCGCTTGATGACTTCCGCCAGCGCGTGGCTGGGCTCGAGCGCGGGGATGATACCCTCGGTACGGGTCAACATCTGGAAGGCGGCGAGCGCCTCGTCATCCATGATCGGCACATATTCGACGCGGCCCTGATCCTTGAGCCAGGAATGCTCCGGCCCGATGCCCGGATAGTCGAGACCGGCCGAGATCGAGTGGCCTTCCTTGATCTGTCCGTCCCCATCCTGCAGCAGATAGGTGCGGTTGCCGTGAAGAACCCCCGGCGAACCGGCGGTCAGCGAAGCGCAGTGTTCCTCGCCGTCCAGGCCCTTGCCGCCGGCTTCGACGCCGACGATCTTGACCGAGGCGTCATCGAGGAAGGGATGGAACAGACCGATGGCATTCGAACCGCCACCGACGGCGGCCACCAGCATGTCCGGCAGACGGCCTTCGACGGCCAGCATCTGTTCGCGGGCTTCGCGGCCGATCACCGACTGGAACTCGCGGACCATTTCCGGATAGGGATGCGGACCGGCGGCGGTGCCGATCATGTAATAGGTGTCGTCGACATTGGTGACCCAGTCGCGCAGCGCCTCGTTCATGGCGTCCTTGAGCGTGCCGTGACCGGCGGTCACCGGCTTCACCTCGGCACCGAGAAGCTTCATGCGGAAGACGTTCGGCGCCTGGCGCTCGACATCGGTCGCGCCCATATAGACGACGCAAGGGATGCCGAAGCGAGCGGCAACGGTGGCCGATGCCACGCCGTGCTGGCCGGCGCCGGTTTCGGCGATGATGCGGGTCTTGCCCATGCGCTTGGCGAGCAGGATCTGGCCCAGGCAATTGTTGATCTTGTGCGAGCCCGTGTGGTTGAGCTCGTCGCGCTTGAAGTAGATCTTCGCGCCGCCCAGTTCTTCCGTCAGCCGCTCGGCAAAATAGAGCGGGCTCGGGCGACCCGTGTAGTGGGCATTGAGATGGGCGAGTTCGGCCTGGAATTCAGGGTCGGTCTTTGCCCGTTCCCACTCCGCCTGAAGATCGAGGATGAGAGGCATCAGCGTCTCTGCCACGAAACGTCCGCCGAAAATTCCGAACAGGCCGTCTTCGTCGGGTCCTTCACGGAAGGAATTGGGTCTCGGTGTCTCGTTCACTCTCAGCTCCCTGAAACCGGCTCGCGAACCGAAGCTCGGTCGACCGCCGCGAAAAACTCATCCATCTTGTCCAGATCCTTGACGCCCGGGGCGCTTTCCACGCCGGACGAGACATCAATACCGCGGGCCCCGGTCTCCATCAGCGCATCGGCGATGTTGTCCTTGTTGAGGCCCCCGGAAAGCATGTAATCGACATCGGCGTCAAGCGTGCGCAGGACGCGCCAGTCGAACGACACACCGTTGCCGCCCGGCAGATCCGAACCCGCCGGCGGCTTGGCGTCGAACAGGAACCGGTCGGCTATACCGATATAGGGCTCGATGCGCTTCAGGTCATCGGGCTCGCGAATGGAAAATGCCTTCATCACCGGCAGGCCGGTGACGGCCTTGATGGTCAACACGCGCTCAGGGCTTTCCTTGCCGTGGAATTGCAGAATATCCGGCCTGACAAGCGCGATGATCTCGTCGAGATCGTCATTGTCGGCATCGACGGTGACGGCGACGATCTTCGCCCGTCCCCTCGCCCGCTCGGCCAGCACGCCCGCCAGATCCGGTTCGATATTGCGCGGGCTCTTGCCGAAGAAAATGAAGCCGACATGGGTCGCGCCACGTTCGACGGCACGATCGACCGCTTCCGGCGTCTTCAATCCGCAGATCTTGATATCGGGTCTCATGGCAGCGGAAGTCGCACGAAAACGCAAAAGAGTCGAGCCAATTTGCGACG
>DAIMJJ010000045.1:17989-22265 GCA_036722275.1 Rhizobium sp.
GCCTCCTTCTTGAGAAAATCGCCGATGCGGCGGCCGAGATGTTCTTCCATACCGCTGACGCTGAGCACCGGGCCGATCTCGGAATCGATCGCCTCGGTGAGGCCGCGCAGCCGGCCGGAATGGATGATGCGGTGGGTCACGCCCCGAAGCGGGATCTCGCCACCATCTGCCAGGCGCGTGTCGGACGAGAACTTGGAAAGCTTTGTCGCAAGCCAGCCGCGGTGACGGTCGAGGAAGTCGGTGATTTCGGCTTCCCGCAGGCCCGGCGGGATCGTCATCCTCAGGCCCCGTCCACCCGGCTCGATGCGCAGCGTGATGCGGGTGGCGCGCGGATTGCTGCGGATGACCAGCGTGATCTCGCGTCCGTTCACCTCAAGCATGCGGCTCGAGCTTGCCGGCCCCCGCGTGCGGGCTTCTTTCTGCAGGATGGAGAACATTGTCTGGTCTTAGCCGATTCGCTCAAAAACGCGCATGAAAAAGCCGGCACGAAAGGTGCCGGCCGATTGCCTTGAAGGGGGATCAGACGCCCGCGGCGCCAGAGCCTGCATCACCGCTGCGACGTTCGGCGGAACGTCCGCGCATGAAGCGGTCGAATTCCTCCTGATCCTTGGCCCGGCGCAGTTCGCGCACATAGCGATCGAAGTCGGCACGCATCTCGTCGAGCTTGCGGCGTTCTTCCTCGAGGCGGTCGAGTTCGGCCTTGCGCCAGTCGTCGAAGGCGACATTGCCGGTCGAGAAGTGCGTAGCGCGGAAGCCGTTGCTGCGGCACTTGCTGAACAGGCCATCGGCCGTCTGGTTGGCGGACTGCTTGAAGGAGCGGAAACGATCGCCGAAAATGATGTAGGCCAGCATGGCAAGGCCGAGAGGCCAGAACACCATGAAGCCGAGCACCATCAAGGCAACGGTTGCCGGCGTCCAATCCGGTCGAAGCAATGCGGACTGGTTCATCATCGATTATCCTCGCTTTCGTCGGCGGCGGCATGCCACCGATGAAAACGATGTGGGAAACGCTGCCCCTGCGTTCAAGGACAGCGTTTTCACAATCGGCTAATGTACTGAAAGCCTCACGGAAAACCCAATCGGTCAGGCCGACTTGCCACCCTTGATGACCCGCTTGACCGGGCCCGCCTTGGCGGCGCGACCGTGCTGGGTGGTAAAGGCGATGATGCGCGGCGCGATTTCTTTGCGGAAGCGCGAGCCGTTGAAGACCCCGTAGTGGCCGACATCCGGTTGCACATAGTGCATACGCTTGTCGTCGGGAATGTTGGTGCAGATGGTCTGCGCCGCGCGCGTCTGGCCGACGCCGGAAATATCGTCGTTTTCCCCTTCGACGGTCAGCAGGGCAACATTGCGGATCGCCTTGGTGTCGACCAGCTTGCCGCGATGCATCATCTCGCCCTTCGGCAGCGCGTGCTTGATGAACACGGTATCGACGGTCTGCAGATAGAATTCGGCCGTCAGGTCCATGACTGCCAGATATTCGTCGTAGAAGTCCCGGTGCTTCTCGGCCGAGTCCCCGTCGTTCTTGACGAGGTGCATGTAGAAGTCCTTGTGCGCGATCATGTGCCGATCGAGGTTCATCGACATGAAGCCGGACAATTGCAGGAAACCCGGATAGACCGCACGCATGAAACCCGGCTGCGGCCACGGAACGTTCATGATGACGTTGTCCTTGAACCAGTCGAGCGGCTTGTTCTGCGCAAGTTCGTTGACCGCGGTCGGGTTGATGCGCGTGTCGATCGGGCCGCCCATCAGCGTCATCGAGGACGGCGCCAGCGGATCATTGCGCGATTCCATGACCGCCACGGCGGCAAGGACCGGCACCGACGGCTGGCAGACGGCCACGAGATGCGTGTCCGCGCCCAGATGGTGGACCATCTCGATCACGTAGTCGATATAATCGTCGAGGTCGAAATTGCCGTCCGTGACCGGGACCATGCGGGCATCGATCCAGTCGGTAATGTAGACGTCGGCGCTCTGGATCAGCGCCTCGACCGTGCCTCTGAGAAGCGTGGCGTAATGGCCGGACATCGGCGCAACGATGAGGATGCGAGGACCAGGTGCTGCACCGGACGGCAGGGCGCGCTGGAAATGGATGAGGTTGCAGAACGGCTTCTGCCAGACGATTTCCTCGCGGACGGCGACAGTCTGGCCGTTCACCGTGGTCGTGGGGAGGCCGAATTCCGGCTTGCCGTAACGCCGGGTGACGCGCTCGAACACTTCGAAGCCCGCCGCCATGGTGCGGCCGATAACCGTGTGCGACAGCGGATTGAGCGGATTGCGATAGGCGAGCCGCATGGCATCCGCCGTGGCCCGGAACGGCGCCATCACCGCATGGTTCATTTCATAGAGCTGGTAGAACATGAAATCTCGCCGCCTTCTTGCTTCCGCTGTGTCGCCCGTGCCAGTCGGTCGTTAAAACTAGCACAGCCTGATGAATTAGGAACTGCTTTCTTGGTGGCCCCTCCCCCTGTTTTGCGGGGGGAGACGCCCCGTCTCGTTTTTCGACAATCGCACGAAGGCGTTAAAGTTCCACGGTTGAAGCTGGTTAACGCCGCGGCATTGTTCATGCTCTCGCCCGGGGCTCGACTTGCGCCTTGCAAATGGCGGCTTTGCCCATATCTAATCGGCGCGCCGCGGACCATTCGTCGTCCGTTCCCATCCCTTCGGAGCCCTTCCCTTCCCATGACCACGAGCAATCACCGCACATCCGAATTCGCCATCGATCCGTTGTTTCTCGACCGCTGGTCGCCCCGTTCCTTCACCGGTGAGGCGATGAGCGAAGAGGTGCTCCTCACCCTGCTCGACGCGGCGCACTGGGCGCCATCGGCCAGCAACTACCAGCCCTGGCGTTTCGTCTATGCACTCAACACGCAGCCGGAATGGGAGCGCTTTGTCGGCCTGCTTGCCGAGTCCAACCAGGTCTGGGCGCGTTCGGCGTCGGCCCTGGTCTTCCTGTTTTCGGATACGCTCAGCCGTCGTGACGATGGTTCGGCGAGGCCGCTGCGCAGCCACAGCTTCGACACGGGTGCGGCTTGGGCGCTGCTTTCGCTGCAGGCACTGCGCTCCGGCTATCTGGCGCATGCCATGGGCGGTGTCGATTTCGATGCGGCGGTCACCCTGCTCGGTGCGCCGGAAGGTTTTCATGCTGAGGCGGCCGTCGCAATCGGAAAGGTGGCGGCCGTCGACCGCTTGCCCGAGCACTTGCGCGCCCGCGAAGTGCCCAGCGCGCGCAAACCCCTGGCCGAGGTTGCTTTTGCCGGCGCCTTCCCCAAGGTCTGAGGCAAGCTTTCGTTAACCAGATGTTTCACGTGAATCACTGTTTAGCCGGATTCACGTGAGACAATTTTAGATATCCAGGTTGGCAACGCTCAGCGCATTGTCCTGGATAAACTCGCGACGAGGCTCGACCTCGTCGCCCATCAGCCGCGAGAACAGGCCGTCGGCGTCGGTCGCGTCGTTGACGCGGACCTGCAGAAGCGAGCGGACATTCGGGTCCAGCGTGGTTTCCCACAGCTGTTCGGCATTCATTTCGCCCAGACCTTTATAACGCTGCATCGTCAGACCCTTGCGGCCGACGGCGAAAATCGAGGCCAGCAGAGCCCGCGGACCGGAGATTTCGCTCCGCTCTTCCTTGCGTTTCAGGATCGGCGGCACACCATAGATGTCATGGAGACGGGCGTAGAGCTGGTCGATGTGACGGGCATCCGTCGAGCCGATCAGCGCCACGTCGAGATTGGCCGTTTCCTTGACGCCGCGCACCATGCGCTCGAAGCGCAGGCCGCCCTCCTCCGTCACGTGGCCCGTCCAGCCGCGTTCGGTTTCCTCGGCGATCAGATCAAGACGCTTGGCGACCTCGGCGGCGGTCGCCTCGGCGCGCTCGCGGTTGTCGGTCAGTTCCGGATTGAGAGCGCCGGAAATGGCCGCCTGTTCGATGACATTGCGATTGTAGCGGGAATGCAGATTGTCGATCAGGGAGCGCAGGCGCAGCGCATCCTGGATCACTTCGCGCAGATCCTGTCCGGCACGCACCTCGCCATTGCCAAGGGTCAGCGTGGCGTCCTCAAGACCCATGGTGATGAGGTAATCCTCAAGCGCCTTTTCGTCCTTGAGGTACTGCACCGACTTGCCGCGCGCCACCTTGTAGAGCGGCGGCTGGGCGATATAGACATGCCCGCGCTCGATCAGTTCCGGCATCTGCCGGAAGAAGAAGGTGAGCAGCAGCGTGCGAATATGGGCGCCGTCGACGTCAGCGTCCGTCATGATGATGATCTTG
>DAIMJJ010000046.1:0-3167 GCA_036722275.1 Rhizobium sp.
GGTCCACCTCGTCGATCAGCAGCACCGGCGCCTTCGCCTGACGGATCGCGGCGAGCAGCGGCCGTTCCAGCAGGTATTTTTCCGAGAAGATTTCGTCCTCGATCTCCACGGCACCGCGTCCCTGATGCGCCTGGATCGCCAGGAGCTGCCGCTGGTAGTTCCATTCGTAGAGCGCTGCCGACTGGTCGAGGCCCTGGTAACACTGCAGTCGGATGAGCTTCGTGTCATAGAGGTCGGCAAGGGCAGCCGCCACTGCCGTCTTGCCGACCCCCGCCTCCCCCTCCAGGAGCAAAGGCCGCTTGAGAAAGGCCATGAGCGAAACCGCCGTCGCCAGCTCGCCGTCGGCAATGTAGCCGGCAGCGGAAAGCCCCGACGCTATCTCATCGCGGTTCAACGTGGTCATGGTCGCACTGTCTCTTTCACTCGCCATCCAAGCTGCCCCTCATCCGCCTGCCGGCACCTTCTCCCCGCGCGCGGGGAGAAGGACTGACACCGCTGCCGCTCAATAAAAGGCAGAGCGGTCCCACCTGCCCCTTCTCCCCGCTTGCGGGGAGAAGGGGCCGGCAGCGGGATGAGGGGCCAGGCACCCCCTTACCCCGTGACACCCAGCCGCTTGGCCGCTTCCCAGTTGCGCCAGAAATCATGCGGCATCTGGATATGGGTCGAGCCGAGGAAGGAGAAGGCGTCGTTGACGGCGTTGGAGAAGGCCGGCACGCCGCCGACATTCGGGCTTTCGCCGACACCCTTGGCGCCGATCGGATGATGCGGCGAGGGGGTGACGGTATAGTCGGTTTCCCAGTGCGGGGTCTCGACCGCGGTCGGGATGAAGAAGTCCATGAACGAGCCGCCGAGCACGTTGCCGGTGGCGTCGTAGCGGATCTCCTGGCCCATCGCGATGGCAAAGGCCTCGGTCAGGCCGCCATGCACCTGGCCCTCGATGATCATCGGATTGATGCGGGTGCCGCAGTCGTCCAGCGCATAGAAGCGGCGGATCTTGTAGACCCCGGTATCAACATCGATGTCCATCACGCAGAAATAGGCGCCGAAGGGATAGGTCATGTTCGGCGGGTCGTAATAGCTGACCGCCTCGAGCCCCGGCTCCATGCCCGGGGGCACGGAATTATAGGCCGCCCAGCAGATGTCCTTCATCGACTTGTACTTCTCCGGCAGGCCCTTCACCCTGAAGCCGTCGACATCCCATTCGAGATCGCCCTCGTGGACTTCGAGCAGGTAGGCGGCGATCATCTGCGCCTTGGCGCGGATTTTTCGTGCGGCAAGCGCAATCGCGGCCCCCGCCACCGGCGTCGAACGCGAGCCATAGGTGCCGAGACCGTAAGGCGCCGTATCGGTATTGCCCTCCTCGACCATGATGTCGTCGGCGGGAATGCCGATCTCGGTGGCGATGATCTGCGCCCAGGTCGTTTCATGGCCCTGGCCCTGGCTCTTGGTGCCCATGCGGGCGATGCCGGCGCCGGTCGGATGCAGGCGGATCTCGCAACTGTCGAACATGGCGATGCCGAGAATGTCGCAGTTCTTGGACGGACCTGCACCGACGATCTCGGTGAAGAAGGAGACGCCGATCCCCATGATCTCGCGGGTCTCGCCGCGCTCAAAGGCCGCGCGTTTCTCTGCCTGCTCACGCCTCAGACCTGCATAATCGATGGTCTCCATGCCCTTCTTCATGGCGGTGTGGTAGTCGCCCGAATCATATTCCCAGCCGAGTGCCGAGTGATAGGGAAACTGTTCCGCCTTGATGAAGTTCTTCAGCCTTAGTTCGGCCGGGTCCATACCGAGCTTCTGCGCGAGAATGTCCATGCCACGCTCGATGCAGTAGGCGGCCTCGGTCACGCGGAAGGAGCAGCGATAGGCCACGCCCCCCGGTGCCTTGTTGGTGTAGACGCCGTCGACGGCGAGATGCGCCACGGGAAAGTCATAGGAGCCGGTGACGATGTTCATGAAACCGGCCGGCCATTTCGACGGGTCGGCGCAGGCGTCGAAAGCGCCGTGGTCGGCGAGCACGTGCACGCGAAGGCCCGTCACCTTGCCGTCCTTGGTGGCGGCGATCTCGGTGGTCATGTGGTAGTCGCGGGCGAAGGACGTGGTGGTGAGGTTCTCCATCCGGTCCTCGACCCATTTGACCGGCTTGCCGGTAACGATGGTCGCGACCGCCGCGCAGATATAGCCCGGATAGGCGCCGACCTTGTTGCCGAAGCCGCCGCCGATGTCCGGCGCGATCACGTGGATCTTGTGTTCCGGCAGCTTGGCGATCAACGCGACCACGGTGCGGATGACATGCGGCGCCTGGAACGTGCCCCAGATCGTCAGCTCGCCCTTGATCTTGTCGAAGGAGCAGACGCACTGGCAGGTCTCGAGTGGCGATGGATGGGTGCGATGGTAGGAGATCATCTCCTTGATCGTCACGTCCGCCTTGGCGAAGGCGGCATCGGTGAGCTCGCGGTCGCCGACCGTCCATTCGAAGATGTGGTTGTGATGCTTGCGGGGGCCGTGCGCCCCTTCCGTCTTGCCGGCGAGATCCTCGCGCAGCACGGGTGCATCGGCATCCATGGCGGTGAAGGGATCGATGAGGGGAGGCAGCGGCTCGTACTCGACCTCGACCGCGCCGATGCCGTCGTCGGCGGCATAACGGTTGGTGGCGACGACGAAGGCGACCTCCTGGTTCTGGAACAGAACCTTGCCATCGGCCAGCACCATCTGCACGTCGCCGGCGAGCGTCGGCATCCAGGCCAGGTTGACGGTCTTCAGCGTTTCGGCGGTCAGGACCGCAAGCACGCCCGGCACCTTCAGCGCCTTCTCCGTGTTGATCGACTTGATGCGGGCGTGCGCGTGCGGCGAGCGGACGAAATCGCCATGCAGCATGCCCGGCAGCTTCACGTCGTCGACATAGTTGCCCTTGCCCTGGGTGAAGCGGATGTCCTCGACGCGCTTGCGCTTGCAGCCCATGCCTTCGAGGCGGGCTTCTCTCTGTTCCCGCGTGGGAGTCATGTCGTTCATTCTGCTGCCTCCTGGAAATCGGTGCCGTTGATCTTGGCGGCGGCGTACTGGATCGCCTTGACGATGTTCTGGTAGCCGGTGCAGCGACAGAGATTGCCGGCGATGCCGAAGCGGATCTCCTCCTCGGTCGGGTTGGGGTTTTCCTGCAGCAGGCG
>DAIMJJ010000046.1:3267-21708 GCA_036722275.1 Rhizobium sp.
GTGCCGCGCGCATCGCCGGCGGGGTTCATCACTGCGCGTGCCGCGTCTGCGGCAGCGGCGAGTGCTGCATCATCAAGGCTGGTGCCGATGACGGCTTCGGCAGCAGCCTCCGCCAGAAGCGGGGTTTCAGACAGGTTGGTGAGCGCGATGGAACAGGTTGCGACCTTGCCGCCTGTCATCGTCAGCGTCACGGCGGCGGCGGCTGTCGCGTAGTCGCCGACCTTGCGTTTCAGCTTCTCGTAGGCATAGCCGTGACCGGAAGGCTGCACCGGGATCGAAACGGCGGTCAGGATCTCGCCCGGCTCGAGTGCGGTGAAGTAGGCGCCCTGGTAGAAGTCGGTGGCGGCGACATCGCGGCTTCCGTCCGGACCTTCGAGGCGGTAGGCGGCACCCAGCGCCATCATCACGGCGGGCATGTCGTTACCCGGGTCACCATTGGCGACATTGCCACCGAGCGTGCCCATATAGCGAACCTGCGGATCGGCGATCATCAGCGCCGTCTCCTTCAGGATCGGCAGATGGGCGGCGATCTCCGCGCAAGCGATGATCTCGTGCTGGGTTGTCATCGCGCCGATGATCAGCGCATCGCCGTCGCGACAGATTCCCTTGAGCTGGCCGATGCCGGAAAGATCGATCAGATGCTCCGGCGTTGCAAAACGCAGCTTCATCATTGGAATGAGGCTGTGACCGCCGGCCAGCGGACGGGCCTCGTCGCCCAGTTCGGACAACAGTTTGACGGCATCGGCGAGCGTTGCCGGCCGATGATACTCGAATTCGCCTGGAATCATGGTCTCCTCCCATTCGTCGGCCTGGCGTCGGCGACAACGATGGAAGAAGGGTGTTCGTGCTTCTCTTAGCACGCAAGCGGCAGGGCTCTCTCTCGTCACGAAGTCCGCTGTTTCGCACCAATGACGGCATTCGCTGCACGAACTGCGTCAGGCCCTCTGACTTACTGGCGTGCTACCACCCCGCGGGCCAGTCCGAGACGCGCCTTGACTTCGGCGATCTTCGCCCGGCTGACCGGAACGACGTGGCAGACCGGCCCGTCGAGTTCGATGATCGCGCCGTCGCCCTCCTTGCGCATGAAGCTCACATGCGGCAGGGCGACGATGTGGCTGCGATGGACGCGGGCAAAGAGTGTCGGATCGAGCCGGGCTTCGGCTTCGGAGATCGACCACGGGCACATCCGCTCCCGCTGTCCGTCATGGATGAGTGTGTAATGCGCATCGGCCCGGATGCTGCGGATCTCCGCAATGTCGATAAGAAGCGTTCCTTCGGCGCCCATCAACGGCACCCGGGCGACCGGCGCTGGCCGCGGTTGGCCGATGCCGCCTTGCGGCAGCGCACGCAAGGACGGTGGATCGAGGACCGCCGGCGGGGCGGGCCGATCCTCAAGCCCGTTCAGCGGATCGGCGAGGTCGGGATCGCCCTCGAGCGTCAGGCGCGCCGCCGTGCGCTGGCGCTGCTCGGGCACGAGGAACAGCAGGAAGCCGGCAGCAATCACGAAACAGAGAAGGGCAACCACCAGTGAGAGGAGCTGCGAGGATGCGATCAGACCGCCGACCGCATGGTGATGGCCGGACGTGGCTGGAACGAAATGCATGCCGTACATTGCCGTGTAGTGCATGCCGGACACGGCAATGCCGAAGGCGATGGCACTAAGGGCGAGTCGAAGCCCCCCCTGTCTAGCCAGATAAATCTTCAGCCCCCCGAAAGCGGCGGCAACGGCGATCATCACCGATAGCGCCAGCATCCCGTAATCGTGTTCGATGGCGAAATTCCCGGCGAGCCCGTGAATCCCGACATAATGCATGGAGGCTATGCCAAGCCCGAGCAGAAGCGCCGACGCCCCGACCCGGATCTCCGAGGGCGTGCCGATGCTGACGAAGAACAGCGAGATGCCGACGACGAGCGCGCAGAGCAGGAACGAGATGACGGTTGGAAGGACGAGATAGCTGGCATCAGCCGGGATCGGCGCTGCCAGCATGCCGACGAAATGCATGGTCCAGATGCCGATCGCCAGAAAGGCGGCGGCCAACGTCAGCAGCAGGCGCGGATTGGCGCCGGGCGCGGTGCGAATCCGCGCCGCGATGCCGAAACCGGTATAGCCGCCGAGGATCGCAACGGCGACCGAAAGAGCCACGAGGAACGGATCGTGTCCTTGAAACATCAGCGCTTCGGCCGCCCTGTTCCTCCACCGGCGGCCACCTCCCGGCTGGAAGGTACAACCGCTGCGGCGAGATTGGCAAGCCGATGCTTGGCGGCTGCAGGCGATCACCGTAACGGGCGTGACGAGAGGCCAGACGGAAGGTCGAATAGGGGACGGTTGACGGCGGGAGCCAGCAATTCCGGTTCAGTCGATCATCGCAACCAGCGTTTCAAGCCGGTCCGCCTCGCGCGGCAGCTTGTCCTGCCGTAGCCTGGCAATGCGGGGAAAGCGCATGGCGACGCCGGATTTGTGCCGGTTCGAACGGGCGATGCCTTCGAACGCCACTTCCACGACGAAGCCGTGTTCCGGTTCGGCCCTCAGAGCCCGCACGGGTCCGAACCGGTCGGTCGTATTGTTGCGCACATAGCGGTCGAGGATTTCGAGTTCGGCGTCGGTGAAGCCGAAATAGGCCTTGCCGACGGGCACCAGCACGTCGCCGCTGTCACCCGCCGTCCACACGCCGAAGGTGAAGTCGGAATAATAGCTGGACCGCTTGCCGTGCCCGCGCTGGGCATACATCAGCACCGCATCGGCGTTGAACGGCTCGCGTTTCCATTTGAACCACGGCCCCTTGGCGCGACCGGCCTGGTAGACGCTGTCCAGCCGCTTGATCATCACGCCCTCGATCACCGGATCGGGCGGATGGGTGCGCAGACGGTCAAGATCCTCCCAGCTGGCAAACGGGACGAGCGGCGACAGGTCGAACCGGGTCGGTGGGCTCTTGTCGATCAGCCGGGACAGCCGTTCGCGCCGCTCGAGGAATGTCTTGCCGCGCACATCCGTATCGCCCTCGAACAGGAGGTCATAAGCCCGCAGGAAGGCCGGATATTCGTCGAGCATCTTTGCTGACACCGTCTTGCGGTTCAACCGCTGCTGCAGGTCGGAAAAGGTGCGGGTGGGTTCGTTCGAGCGCGCGGTGCCGCCGACCAGAAGCTCGCCGTCCACGACCCCTTCGAAGTCGGCCGCCTCGACGATATCGGGAAAGGCGTTGGAGATGTCGTCGCCTGAGCGCGAGTAGAGCCGCGTGCGGGCGCCGGAGCGCGACAGCTGGACGCGGATACCGTCCCATTTCCACTCCGCCGCGAAGTCCGCGGGGTCGAGACTGTCGAGATCGCCGTCTGCGACCGGCGTCGACAGCATGACGGAATGGAAGATTGCCGGGGTGGCGAGAACCGGCCTGTCCGCCTCTCCCTCCAGCCAGGCAAAGAGGGGCTGATAGGGCGGCGCAAGCCCGTGCCAGAGGGTCTCGATCTCGGTAATGTCCTTCTCCCCGAACACGGCGATTGCCTGTTTGGCAAGCCGCGCGGATACGCCAATCCGCAGACCACCGGTTACGAGCTTCAGAAAGGCAAAGCGGCCGGAGGTCGAAAGGCGGTCGAGCAGGTCGCGAACCGCGCCGCGAACCTCCGTGCGGCCCAGCGACTGCATCTTTTCGACGACCTCCGACAATCGCGGATCCGCCTCGTCCCCGGGCATCCGCGGCGCGTCGCCCCAGACGAGCGCGATCGTTTCGGCGAGATCGCCGACATAATCATAGGAATAGCGAAACAGGACCTCGTCCAGCCGCTCGAGCACGAGTTCGCGCAAAAGGGCCGGCTTGACGGTGCCGATGTCCAGCGTGCCGGCAAGGGCGGCGAGCGCATAGCCGCGATCCGGATCGGGCGTCTGGCGGAAATAGTCCACGAGCAGCGTCAGCTTGCCGTTGCGGCTCGGGGTCAGCACCAGACGGTCAAGCAGTTCGGCAAAGGCCTTCATAGGCGTCAGTCCCCCTCGTCTTCGTAGCCGACGAGATGGAGCGGGCGCGCTGCGATGCCCTGCAGCTCGCACCATCGGACCAGCGCCTCCTCGCGGCCATGGGTCACCCAGACCTGCTGCGGGTTCAGTTCCGAGATCGTGGCCGTCAGCTCCGGCCAGTCGCAATGATCGGAAATGACCAGCGGCAACTCGACCCCGCGCTGCTTGGCCCGCTGGCGCACCATCATCCAGCCCGAGGCAAAGACCGGCAGCGGATCGGAGAAACGCCGGGCCCACCGGTCGTTGAAGGCGGAAGGCGGGCCGACGATCACCTCGCCTCGGAAGTTTCGCGTCTTCTGGTCGTCATCGGTGGCGGGCCGAAGTTCTCCCAGATCGATTCCTTCGCTGGCGTAATAGGCGCAGAGTTTCGAAAGCGCTCCGTGAATGTAGATCGGTCGGTCATAGCCCGACCGGCGCAGGAGAGAGATGACGCGCTGCGCCTTGCCTAGCGCATAGGCGCCGATCAGGTGGCTGCGTTCGGGATATTGCCGGAGCGACGTCAGCAGCTTCGCCATCTCTTCCGCAGGATCGGGATGATGGAAGACGGGCAGGCCGAAAGTCGCCTCGGTGATGAAGACGTCGCAGGCGACGGGCTCGAAGGCGGCGCAGGTGGGGTCGATGCTGCGCTTGTAGTCGCCGGAGGTGACGATTCGCGTCCCGTCCTTCTCGACCGCGATCTGCGCAGATCCGAGCACATGCCCTGCCGGGTGGAAGCTGACGGAGACGCCATCGATGACGACGGTTTCGCCGAATTCGACGGCCTGCTCGCTGCGGCAGAAGTCGGCGCCGTAGCGGATGCGCATGATGTCGAGTGTCTGGCGGGTGGCCAGCACCTTGTCATGCCCGGCGCGGGCGTGGTCGGAATGACCGTGGGTGATGAGCGCCCGCTCGACCGGCCGAACCGGATCGATGTGAAACTTCCCGGCCGGGCAGTAGAGCCCTTCGGGTGTCGGATAGAGCAGGGTTTCGGGCTTCATCATCCGAAAACAGATAGGGCGCCTTGTCCTACCCTACCAGATGTCTTTACGGAGCGAGCCGGACGACGGCAAAATAGCCTGCGGTCGCCGCAATGGCGGTGAGGAAACTCCCCCAGGCCATGTCGACCAGGCTGACGGATAGCGACCAATCCTTGAGCGTGGCGAGATTGGTCATGTCATAGGTGCCATAGGCGATCAGCCCGAGAAAGGCGCCGCCGACCAGCGCCGCCATCCATCCGCCACCCGCCACCGCCGGCATCACGGCGAAATAGACGATGCCGGCCACATAGACGAGATAGAACAAGCCTGCCGCGGCAAAATTAGGCGTTTCCAGCAGAAGGCCTCCGATGTGACGGCGATAGAAGCCGATGGCGATCCGTGACAGCCACAGATAGTCGATCCCGAAAAAGACGACGGCAGTCGAAACATAGGCGATCACATAGGGCATCATTCCAGGGTCCTGTCGTTGTTCAGGTCGTCGACTGTCATCAGATGCCGAGCATGGGCTGAACCAGCCGCACCAGCAGGCTCCGGAACTTCAGTGGCGCGTCGGTGACGGCCAGGCAGATGCAGTCCTGGTCCGGCGTGGCAATCGGCTGATGCTGCAGGCTCTCGTCGGCTTCCTCCAGATCGCCGCGCTTGAACAGCGCGTCACCGTCCTGGAAGCTGCCCTTCAGGACCAGCGTCAGCTCGCGCCCGCCATGGGAATGCTCGGGAACCGGCTTGCCGGCCGGGATCTTCAGCAACCGCACGCTCGTTTCGCGGTCCGCCGTCGGAATGCGGATGTGATAGGCGCCGCGACCGAGCGCCTTCCATTTCAGGTCGGCAAGGTCAGCGCCGAGATAGGACCGCAGCGGTTCGGGGATGACGATTTCCTCGGAACGAGCCTTCCTGGCCCCGGTGTCGCCCGAAACGGCCTGTCCGCTCGACGGCTTGGCCGCGGAGAGCCGCTTCTTCATGGCTTCCCAGCTGGTATCGTCGGCTTCCTCGACACACGCCATTTCCAGCATTTCGCCGCCGGCATGCTCCATGAAGTCGAGCCGGCGCCGACAGGACGGGCAGAGCGCGAGATGGGTGGCAACCGCGATGCTCCAGCCCTCGGCCAGGGTGCCGGCGGCATAGGCGAGCAGAAGTTCGTCGCTGACGTGGTGATGAATGGTCATGCGCGTTCCTCCAGAGCAGCGCGCAGTTTGGCAAAGGCAAGACGGATACGCGATTTCACCGTTCCCATGGGCAATCCGAGCTTCGCGGCGATCGTGCTATGCGACGCCTCGTTGTAGAAGGACAGCTGCAACAGTTCCAGTTGTTCCGCTGGCAGCGTCGCCATGGCACGGCGCAAGCGGTCCGCCTCCTGGCGCCCTTCGAATTCGACATCGGCCGGCGGAACGTCGTCGGGCACGAAGGCAGGATCGGTCGGATCGAAGGAGGGCCTCTTCTCCTTGCGATAGGCATCGATCCTGAGATTGCGGGCGATGGTGAAGATCCAGCTTGAGACATTGCCACGGGCGGGATCGAACTGATGCGCCTTGTTCCACACCGCCAGCATGGTTTCCTGCATCAGTTCCTCGGCAGCCTGGCCATCACGTGCGAGCTTTGCCATGTAGGCGCGCACCCGCGGGCCGTAATGGCGAAACAGGGCTTCGAAGGCCTCGATGTCCTTCGACTGACCGACGGCTGCCAGCATGCGTGTGAGGTCCTGTTGTGAAATCTCGTCGTCGGTATCGCGCGCCAAAGCCGATTTCTTCCCGTGATTGAGCGGCGCGACGTTCTGAGGCCGCGCATAACGCCTCATAGCATGGTGGCAAGGTTCCGCCGATATCAAAACTGATTGTGTCATGATCGCAGTTACGGCCACCCGGTAACGTCGGATCACTGCGAGCGAATTTTTCAGAACCCATCGATCCGCTGCCCGATCTGTAGCGTAATGAAGCCGACTGAACAAGAAATCGAGGGATTTGAGATGGATACGGGTGTGGGCAAGTCGAGTGTGTCGGCCAGGCGCAGGATTGCGGTGGTCGGCTCGGGGATTTCCGGCTTGTCCGCGGCCTGGCTTTTGAGCCGCAGCGCCGACGTGGTGCTGTATGAGGCCGAGGGTCGGCCCGGCGGACACTCCAACACGGTTCTCGCTCCCGCGGGTGACCGGCAAATTCCGGTCGACACCGGCTTCATCGTCTACAACGATCGCAACTATCCGAACCTTGTCGCGCTGTTCGACCATCTTTCGGTTCCGACCCTGGCGTCGAACATGTCGTTTTCCGCCTCGATCGACGGCGGTGCCTTCGAATACTCCGGCTCCGGCCTCCAGGGTCTGCTCGGCCAGCGATCGAACGTGCTGCGTCCGCGCTTCTGGCGAATGCTGTCCGACATCCTGCGTTTCTACAGGCAAGCGCCAGCGCTTCTCGATCGCCCGGAACTCGCTACCCTGAGCCTCGGCGACTATCTCGCTTCCAGTCGTTATGGGGCCTCCTTCGTCGAGGATCATCTCTTGCCGATGGGCGCTGCGATCTGGT
The DNA here is from genome assembly GCA_036722275.1 of Rhizobium sp. Taxonomy (GTDB): domain Bacteria; phylum Pseudomonadota; class Alphaproteobacteria; order Rhizobiales; family Rhizobiaceae; genus Allorhizobium. The sequence goes on from DAIMJJ010000046.1 coordinate 10,758, forward strand.
CGACGACCGCATCGGAGATGCGTCTCTATCCGCTCCACGCCTTCATCCGCTTCTTCGCCAATCACGGACTTCTGTCGCTCACCGACCGGCCGCGCTGGCGCACCGTCGCCGGCGGCAGCCGTGAGTATGTCAAGCGCCTGCTCGCCGACTTCTCCGGGGAACTGCGTCTCGGCCAGCCGGTGAGGTTGGTCCGCCGTGATGCCTTTGGCGTGGAGGTCACCGACGCCCAAGGCCATGCCGACCGTTTCGACGACGTGGTGCTCGCAACCCATGCCGACCAGTCACTGAAGTTGCTGGCCGATGCCGACCAGGTCGAACACGAGACGCTGGGGGCGTTTGAATATACCCGCAATCTGGCCGTGCTGCATTCAGATCCGCGCCTCATGCCGAAACGGCGGAAGGTCTGGTCGAGCTGGAACTACATCTCCGAGCCCAAGGGGTCCGGCAGCAATGCGCTCTGCGTCACCTACTGGATGAACCACCTCCAGTCGCTCGACCCGATGCGCCCACTTTTCGTCACCCTCAATCCTTGCCGCGAGATCGATCCAAAGCATATCATCCAGACGTTCGACTACGAGCACCCGCTCTTCGATCTCAAGGCCAATGCCGCCCAGCGTCGGCTCTGGCCGCTGCAGGGGCGCCGCCGCATCTGGTTCTGCGGCGCCTATTTCGGCAGTGGTTTCCACGAGGACGGGTTGCAGGCGGGTCTGGCCGTGGCGGAAGCGCTCGGCGGCGTCCGGCGTCCGTGGTCGGTCGAAAACGAGTCGGGGCGGATTGCGCATGTCCGCCAGCTTGAGGCTGCCGAATGAAACTGGCGTCAGCAATATACACCGGCCATGTGGTGCACGTGCGGCACCGGCCCCGTCAGCACAAGCTGCGGTACGGCGTGTTCTCGCTGCTGCTCGATCTCGATGAACTGCCGATGCTTGACAAGAGCCTCCGGCTTTTCGGCCACAATCGCCGTGCCGTCTTTGCGCTTTGCGACAGCGACCACGGCGACGGGACGGTCGGTGGGCTGAGAGCCTGGGCCGAGGCGCACCTTGCCCGCGCCGGGGTGCTGGAGCGTGGCATGGCGATCCAGATGCTGTGTTATCCGCGTATCTTCGGCATGGTCTTCAATCCGCTGACGGTGTTCTTCTGCCAGAGGGCCGACGGCTCGCTCGCTGCAATCCTTTACGAGGTCTGTAACACCTTCAAGGAACGGCACACCTATGTGATCCCGGTTTCGGGAGAGGGACAATCCGTGCGCCATTCCTGCGCCAAGGAGATGTATGTTTCGCCCTTCATTCCCATGGAATGCACCTATAATTTCCGGATAAATCCGCCCGGCCCTTCGGTGGCGGTCAATATCAGCGAAACCGATGGCGAAGGGCAGCTGCTCTTCGCCTCGTTTACCGGAAAGCGGCGTGCGCTCTCGAACCGCGCCCTCGCCGCCATGCTGCTCGCCTATCCGCTGATGACACTCAAGGTCGTGGCCGGCATCCACTGGGAGGCGCTGCGCCTCTGGCTGAAGCGGGTGCCGATCTATCGCCACAAACCGGCCGCGGCGCGCATTGCCAGTACAGTCGTTTTTAATCATGGGATGGACAAATCATGAGTCATGCCGAACAGAGTTCATCGACGGTCCCCGTGTCGCGCCCAGTCTGGCAGCGGCTGCTCTGCCACTGGGTCGACAGGATCGTCGCCGGCCGGCTCGTGCTGCAATTCGAAAATGGCGCAGAGCACATCGCCAAGGGTGATGCGCCTGGCCCGTCGGCGGTTCTTGCGATCCGGCGACCGCGCATGCTCTATCGCCTGCTGGCGGGCGGAACGCTCGGCTTTGCCCGCGCCTATATCGATGGAGACATCGACAGCCCGGACATAGGTGCCGTGCTCGAACTGGCGCTCGTCAACGAGCAGGCGTTTGCCGGCCTGATGGCACCCTCGGCCATCGTCGGCGGCCTTGCGCGCATCCGCCACCGGATGCGGCGCAATTCGACCAAGGGAAGCCGCAAGAACATCGCCTTCCACTATGATCTGGGCAACGACTTCTACAAGCTCTGGCTCGACCGCACGATGACCTACTCATCGGCGCTGTTCGACGCACACACCCAGTCGCTCGCGGAAGCGCAGGAAGCCAAATATGCCCGCATCGTGCGGGAACTCGAAATCGGCCCTGACGATCACGTTCTCGAAATCGGCTGCGGCTGGGGCGGATTTGCCGAATATGCTATCCGCACCACCGGCTGCCGTGTGACCGGGCTGACCCTTTCGGTCGAACAGGCCAAGTTTGCCCGCGACCGGCTGGAGCGCGCCGGGCTTTCCCAGAATGTCGACATTCGCCTCGAGGACTACCGGCATTGCGAGGGCCAGTTCGACAAGATCGTGTCGATCGAGATGTTCGAGGCGGTCGGCGAGGAGAACTGGCCCGTCTACTTTAAGACGGTGCGCGAGCGTCTGAAACCGGGCGGTAGCGCCGTGGTGCAGTCGATCACCATCCACGACGACCGATTCCACAGCTACCGGCGCAATGCCGACTTCATCCAGACCTATATCTTTCCCGGCGGCATGCTGCCCTCGGTCGAGATGTTCAACGCCGGTGCCCGCAAGGCCGGGCTCGAACTCGGACACATGCTGGCCTTCGGTCGGGACTATGATCGCACGCTGATCGCCTGGGATCACGCCTTCGTCGCCAACTGGCCGGCGATCGAGAAACTGGGCTTTGACCGCAAATTCCACCGTCTCTGGCGGTTCTATCTGCATTACTGTGCCGTCGGCTTCCGCACGGGTCGCATCGACGTGGTGCAGTTCCGCCTAAACAGGCCGCACTGAGGCGTCAGTCGGTCGACCGCAGCATCCGGCGCGTCAGCTTGAACCTCAGGCGCGCCGGAAGCGCATGAAGAAGCTTCATCGCAAGCGCCATCTTCCAGGGGAAGACGATCTCATAGCGGCCGGACGAAAGGCCGTCGGCGATCGATTTTGCCGCCGCCTCGGCCGTGACCAGGAAGGGCATGGGAAAATCGTTCTTGCGGGTGAGCGGCGTATCGACGAAGCCCGGATTGACGATCGAGATACGGACACCGTGCGCGGCAAGTTCCGGCTGGAACGCCTCGCACATCACGTTGAGCGCGGCCTTTGTCGCGCCATAGCTTGCCGCCCCCGGCAGGCCGACATAGCCCGAAACCGAAGCGACGACCGCGATCTGTCCGGTTCGGCGAGAGATCATCACCGGCATGACGGCTTCCAGGCAGTGCGCCGTGCCAAGGAGATTGAGCTCAACCATGGCGCGGAAGCGGTCGCTGTCGAAATCGGCGGCGTAGTCGCGATAATAGGTGCCAGCCGCAAAGACGGCGAGATCGATCGGGCCGAGATCGGCAGCGATGGCCGTGCAGGCTGCGCGCACGGCTTCCTTGTCTGTCACGTCGAGAGGAAAGGCGAATATCTTTCCGGTGGCTTCGGCCGACAGGGCCGCCAGTTCATCGCCACTGCGCGCGCTGACCGCCACCGTCCAGCCATCCCGGGCAAGGTTCAAGGCGAGTGCCCTGCCGATCCCCGAGCTTGCGCCGGTAATCCAGGCAATGCGCCGGGAAACGCTGCCGCCCGTCGATGTGCTGCCCATCCTCATGAAAACTTCTCCAACCGTGTGCCTATGTTCTCGTTACGGCAAACGGCTGCGATCGGTTCAGCGCAGGCCCCGGCGATCAGCGTCCGCCGTTGACGGCGACGAAGTTTTCCATGCGCAGCAGTGCCAGCTCCGGCTGGTCGAGCACATTGGCCTGGTCGGCGAGGCGGAAGACCTCGCAATAGTGCAGAATGCCCCGTGCCGACTGCATGCCGGCCGGCATGGTGAAGTGGTCCTGATGGCCGTTCAGCCAGGCAAGGAAGACGACGCCCGCCTTGTAGTACTGCGTCGGCGCCTCGAAGATCTTGCGCGACAGCGGCACCGTCGGTGCCAGAACCTTGCGGAACTCCTCGCGATCGCCCTTCGCCAGCGCTGCGAGCGCCTGCGAGGCTTGTGGGGCAACCGCATCGAAAATGCCGAGCAGCGCGTGGCTATAGCCGTCGGGGCCGTCCTCGATCAGGTCGGCGTAGTTGAAGTCGTCGCCGGTATAGCAGCGCACGCCCTCGGGCAGCCGCTTGCGCAGTTCGATTTCCTTGGCATTGTCGAGCAGCGAGATCTTGATGCCTTCGACCTTGTCGCGGTTTTCCTCGATGATCGAGATGACGGTGTTAAGCGCCTCGTCGAAGCGATCGCTGCCCCAATAGCCGGCGAGTTGCGGATCGAACATGCTGCCGAGCCAGTGCAGGATGACCTTGTCCTTGGCTTGGGAGAGTATGCGACGGTAGACGGCGCGATAGTCGTCCGCGGATTGCGCGACGCGGGCCAGCGCCCGGCTCGCCATCATGATGGTGCGCCCGCCGTTCGCCTCCACGAACTCCATCTGTGTCTCATAGGCACGGATGACGTCGGCGAGTGACCGCGCCTCGGCGGGGGCAAGATGGTCGGTGCCAGCGCCGCAGGTGAGGTCGGCACCGGGAACCTGTCGGGCTTCCGCAAGCGAGCGGCGGATTAGTTCCTGCGCCCCTGTCCAGTCAAGCCCCATGCCGCGTTGCGCCGTATCCATCGCCTCGGCGATCCGGAAACCCAGGCTCCAGAGGTGATGGCGAAAGGCCATGGTGCGGTCCCAGTCGATCGCCGGTGCTCCCCAGGGATCGCGATCGCGCAACGGATCGGAGACGACGTGCGCGGCGGCATAGGCGATGCGGTTGAAGCGCGGCGGCGCTGCGGGCCGTGCGGTGGGCGTGCCGACTAGCCGGTAATCCTCGATGGTTCCGTCGGCTTTCGGCAGGGTGATGCTGTGGCTCATGGCTTCCTCCTCCATGGTTCGCAGCGCTGGAATAATTTAGATCGTTCCAAATGGCAAGTCCGGATATTGGCGTATTTCCGCTTGTTGGCGCACTGTTTGAGCCGAGTTAGTAGAGAGCGCATCCGATAAAATGGTTAGGTAAAGCAATATAAATAGTCAGATGGATAGGTGCATCTCCTCGTGATGCTGAGCCCCCGATCACGATCGAGGGAGAATCACTTTTCTCGCTTGACATATTTGGATCGTTCCAATTATGAGTCCAATCCAGATTGAAATTCGGGAGGATCTGCAGATGGGAGAAAGGGTGACGGTCATCGACATCGCACGCGCCGCCGGCGTGTCGAAGTCGACCGTGTCTCTCGTCCTGCAGGGCAGCCCGCTGGTCAACGAGGGCACGCGCGCCAGGGTCAATGCGGCAATCCGTGAGCTTGGCTATGTCTATAATCGCGGCGCCGCCAATCTGCGTCAGTCGAGTGCCAAGTCGAAGATCATCGGTGTCGTCGTCAATGACCTGACCAACAGCTTCTTTGCAGAGCTTGCCGTCGGCATCGACATGACGGTCCAGTCGGCCGGCTATGTGCAGTTTCTTGCCAATTCCGCTGAAAATCCGGACCGGCAGCGCGAGGTCGTCAATTCGATGCGCGAGCACGGGATTTCGGGGCTGATCATCTCGCCCGCCCGGGGTACGCCCGCTGCTGACCTGAAGCCGCTTGCGGCCGCCGGCATCCCGGTGGTCGCCGTGGTGCGCAACGTGCCGGGCGCACGGGTCTCCTCGCTGCTCTCGGACAATGCCGCCGGCGCCATGGCCGCGGTCGAACATCTCATTTCGCTTGGTCATCGCCGCATCGCTTTCCTCGGTGGTTTTCCGGATACGACCGTCTTCGCCGAGCGCCTTGGCGGCTATCGCGAGGCGCTGCGGGCGGCCGGTCTCGATTGCGGCGACGATCTCGTCATCGCCTCGGCCCCATCCCGCATCGGCGGCATGGTCGCGATCGAGCGCTGCATGGCGCTGGCGGACCGGCCGACGGCCGCGCTGTGCTTCAACGACGCGGTCGCTTTCGGGGTCTGCGACGGCTTGCGAAAACAGCGGATGGAACCGGGCGCGGATTTCGCCGTCGTCGGCTTCGACGACGTGATCGAGGCAAAGACCGCGGTTCCGGCGCTGACGACAGTCGCCATCGACCCGCAGGGCATGGGGCGGCGCGCGGCGCAGCTGCTGCTGAAACAGATCAACGCCGGCAGAGTGGAGCCCGAGGCTGTCGTGAGCCCCGCGCATCTCGTCGTTCGCAAGAGCTGCGGGGCCTTGGGAGAAGGCTCCGTTGGCAACCTGGCCATGGAGGGCGCGGCCACCGCCGCGCTTTGAGGAATTGAGGAGTCGGGACAGCCGGTTCGGTTGCCCGGGAGGAGGAGAGAATGGTTCGCTGGGGCCTGATCGGCGCAAGCACGATCGCACGCGAATGGGTCATCGGGGCCATCCGCGCCAAGGGCGGCGAGGTGGTCTCGGTTCTGAGCAGCAATGCCGAGCGTGGCCGAGTCTATGCCGCCGAAAACGGCATCGCGCGTGCTGCATCGTTGCTGGAGGAGATCGTCAGCGATCCGACGATCGACGCCGTCTACATTTCCACCACGAATGAGCTGCATCGCGACCAGGCCATCGCGGCTGCGCGGGCCGGCAAGCATGTGCTCTGTGAAAAGCCGCTGGCGCTAGCGCTTGAGGATGCGCGCCTGATGATTGCCGAGGCGCGCAAGGCCGGCGTGGTCCTCGCCACCAATCACCACCTGCGCAATGCCGCCAGCCATCGGGCGATGCGTGCCGCCATTGCCGACGGAAAGATCGGCCGGCCGCTGGCCGCGCGTGTCTTCCACGCCGTCTATCTGCCGCCGCACCTGCAGGGCTGGCGCCTCGACCGGCCGGACGCCGGCGGCGGCGTCATCCTCGACATCACGGTGCACGACGCCGACACGCTGCGTTTCGTGCTGAACGACGATCCGGTGGAAGTGACCGCTTTCAGCCAGTCTGCCGGCATGGGTCAGTCCGGTCTGGAGGACGGCGTCATGGGCGTCATGCGCTTCAAGTCTGGCCTGATCGCGCAGTTCCATGATGCCTTCACCGCGAAGTTCGCCGAAACCGGTTTCGAGGTGCATGGCACGGGAGGCTCCTTGATCGCCCGCAACGTGATGACCCAACGCCCCGTCGGCTCCGTCATCTTGCGCAATGCCGATGGCGAGCAGGAACTGCCGCTTGGCCAGCAGGATCTTTATGAGCGCGCCATCGCCAATTTCCATGCGGCGATAGCCGGCAAAGGCAGCCCCTCGGCCACCGGCGAGGACGGACTGTGGTCGCTGGCGACCGGTCTTGCGGTGGTGCGGTCGGCCGCCGAAGGCGCCGCCGTCACGATTGAAACTGGACTTTGAGCAGGATCATGAGCAAGCTGATAACCCCCGCCGAAGCCGCCGCGCTCATTCCGGATGGCGCTATCGTCTCGGTCTCCTCCTCGAGCGGCCTCGGTTGCCCGGACCTGATGCTGAAGGCGATCGGCGAGCGCTTCGAGGCGACCGGCCATCCGCGGAACCTGACGACGCTGCATCCGATCGCCGCCGGCGACATGAGCGGCATCAAGGGCATCGATCATATCGCCCGCAAGGGCCTGCTCGCGCGCATCATCGGCGGCTCCTATCCGTCGGGACCCTCGACCTCCGAACCACCGCTCATATGGCAGATGGTCACCGGAAACGAGATCCCCGCCTACAATATTCCCTCCGGCATTCTCTTCGACATGCATCGCGAGGCGGCGGCCAAGCGGCCGGGCGTCATCACCAAGGTCGGCCTGGAAACCTTCGTCGATCCCGACCGGCAGGGCTGCGCGATGAACGAGGCGGCAGCGGCCGATCCGGTCGTCAGGAAGATCGAGTTCGAAGGCGAAGAATGGCTCTATTTCCCGGCCATCGTGCCTCAGGTCGCCATCATCCGCGCAACCACGGCCGACGAGCGTGGAAACCTCACCTATGAACACGAGGGCGCCTACCTCGGCGGCCTCGATCAGGCGCTCGCCGCCCGCAACAATGGCGGCATCGTCATTGCCCAGGTCAAGCGTTTGACCAAGGACGGCTCGCTGAAGCCGCACGACGTGCGCGTGCCCGGCATGCTGGTCGACTATGTCATCGTCGATCCCGACCAGAAGCAGACGACCCAGACGCTCTACGATCCGGCGATCTCGGGCGAGATCTTCCGCCCGCTCGACAGCTTCCATGTGCCGGAATTCGGCATCCAGAAGGTCATCGCCCGCCGCGTCGCGCAGGAGCTCGAAGCCGGAAGCTGCGTCAATCTCGGCTTCGGCATTTCCGCCAATGTGCCGCGCATCCTGCTCGAAGAGGGCCTGCACGGCGCCGTCACCTGGGTGATCGAGCAGGGCGCCGTCGGCGGCGTACCGCTTCTGGATTTCGCCTTCGGCTGCGCCTCCAATGCCGACGGCTACATGCCGTCGCCCTACCAGTTCACCTACTTCCAGGGCGGCGGCTTCGACGCCTCGCTGCTCTCCTTCCTCGAGATCGGCCGCGACGGCTCGGTCAACGTCTCCAAGCTCGCCTTCAGGCCGCATGTGACGGCCGGCGCCGGCGGCTTCGTCGACATTACGGCGCGCGCCAGGAAGATCGTCTTCTCCGGCATGTTCAATGCCGGCGCCAAGCTTTCGATCGAGGACGGTCGACTGGTCGTCGAAAAGGAAGGCAAGCTGAAGAAGCTGGTCAACGAGGTCGAGCACGTGACCTTCTCCGGCCATCGTGCCATCAGCCAGGGCCAGGACATCACCTATGTCACCGAGCGCTGCGTGATGAAGCTGACGCCGGACGGCATCATGCTGACCGAAATCGCGCCGGGCATCGATCTCGAAAGCCAGATTCTCGCCCAGTCGGAATTCCCGCTGATCATTTCGCCGGATCTCAAGGGCATGGATCACGAGCTGTTCCGCGATGCGCCGATCGGACTTCAGCTTCCGCAGAAGCCGAAGCGCGTGCTGGAGGTCTCCCATGGCTGAGACCCGCATCCGTCTTGCCGTCGAGGCTTCGGTCGCCACCATCACCTTGGCGCGCGCCGATAAGCTGAACGCGCTCGACCTCGACATGCTCTCCGAGCTGTCGGTCGTTCTCGACCGGGTCGAGGCCGACCGCGCCGTTCGTGTCGCCATCCTCGTCGGTGACGGCAAGGCCTTTTCCGCCGGCGGCGACATCGCCGCCTGGGGCGGCATGCAACCGGAGGAATTCGGCCACCACTGGGTGCGCCACGGTCATCGTATCTTCGACCGGCTGGCGACGCTGCGCATGCCGGTGATCGCCGCGATGAACGGCCACGCGCTGGGCGGCGGGCTGGAACTTGCTGGCGCCGCCGACATCCGTATTGTCGAGCGCCAGGCGAAGATCGGCCTGCCGGAAACCTCGCTGGGCATGGTGCCCGGCTGGTCCGGCACCCAGCGGCTCGTGCGCCGGTTCGGTGCCCAGATCGTCCGGCGAATGGTGGTCGGTGGCGAAATGTTCACGGCGGAGGAGGCTCGCCTGCACGGGCTGGTCGATCACGTGGTCGACACCGGTGAGGCGCTGAAGGCCGCCAAGGACTATGCCGCGCGGATCGCGGCACGCGGCCCCGCCGCCGTCGAAATTTCGAAACTCATGCTGTCCATCGCCGGCGGCGAAGACAATGGCGCGGCCGTCGAGGCGCTGGGATCGATCCTGGTGGCCAAGACCGGTGACCTGAAGGAAGGCGTGTCCGCCTTCAAGGAGAAGCGCGCCGCTCATTTCAAGGGAGAATGGTAATGCCGGTCCTCGTCACCCCCCGGAAGATCGAAGAGACGACGGTTCGCGAATTCTCCATGCTGATCGACGGTCAGTGGGTCGGCGGCGCCGAAGGTCGCACGCTGGAGCGCGTGGCGCCCGGACACGGTGTGGTCGTCAGTCGCTACCAGCAGGCCGATGCCTCTGACGCGGAACGCGCCATTCTCGCCGCCCGCAGGGCCTTTGACGATGGCCCCTGGCCCCGCATGACGGCGGCGGAGCGTTCGGGCATCCTGCTGAAGGCAGCGTCCCTCATCGAAGTGCGGCTCGATGAGATCGCCTATCTCGATGCGGTCGAGGCCGGCAAGCCGATCACCCAGGTCAAGGGCGAGATCGCCGGTGCGGTCGACATCTGGCGCTATGCCGCGGCCCTTGCCCGCGACCTGCATGGCGAGAGCTACAACACGCTCGGCGACGGCACGCTCGGCGTCGTGCTGCGCGAGGCGATCGGCGTCGTCTCGATCATCACGCCGTGGAACTTTCCCTTCCTGATCGTCAGCCAGAAACTCCCGTTCGCGCTTGCCGCCGGATGCACCTGTGTCGTCAAGCCGTCGGAACTGACCTCCGGTTCGACAGTGGTCCTCGGCGAGATCCTGATGGAGGCCGGCGTGCCCGCGGGCGTCGTCAACATCCTGGTCGGGACCGGCCCGGAAGTCGGTGCGCCGATGACCACGCATCCGGCAGTCGACATGATCTCGTTCACCGGCTCCACGGGCGTCGGCAAGCTGACGATGACGAACGCGGCCCAGACCCTCAAGAAGGTGTCGCTCGAACTCGGCGGCAAGAATCCGCAGATCGTCTTCCCCGATGCCAATCTCGAGGAGTTCGTCGATGCTGCGGTGTTCGGCGCCTGGTTCAATGCCGGCGAATGCTGCAATGCCGGCTCGCGGCTGATCCTGCACAGGAGCATCGCCGACGATGTGGTCGCCCGGGTCGCGCAGCTGTCCAACGCGGTCAAGGTCGGCGATCCGCTTGATCCCACGACGCAGGTCGGCGCGATCATCACGCCGCAGCACCTGGAAAAGATCTCCGGCTATGTATCGGGTGCGGCGGCCGGCGGCGCCAATGTCGCCTATGGCGGCTCTACCATCGATTTCGGCATGGGCCAGTTCATGGCGCCGACCATTCTCGACAAGGTCACCCCGGACATGGCGGTTGCCCGCGAGGAAGTCTTCGGTCCGGTTCTTTCGGTCCTGACCTTCGAGACGACGGACGAGGCGATCCGTATCGCCAATGCCATCGACTATGGCCTTTCCGCCGGGGTCTGGAGCCGCGACTTC
>DAIMJJ010000047.1:0-21624 GCA_036722275.1 Rhizobium sp.
CCGTACCCTTGCCGAGGTCGTCGCCCTCGACGAAGCCGTAATAGTCGATGGTGTCGAGGCCCGCCTCGCGCAGCATGCGCCCGGCTTCCTTGACCTCTTCCTGACCCTTGATCTCCTCGACGCCGACATTGAGGAGGCCGACGAGCGGACGTTCCACCTCAAACAGCGCGCGCGCCATGGCGCCACCCATCAGGGCGAAATCGAGTAGCTGCTGAGCGTCGGCGCCGATCGTTGCGCCGACATCGAGCACAATGCTTTCGCCCGACAGCGTCGGCCAGATGGCGGCGATCGCCGGCCGTTCGATGGTTGCCATGGTGCGCAGGCAGAACTTGGCCATCGCCATCAGCGCGCCGGTGTTGCCGGCCGATACCACAACGTCGGCCTGTCCGGTCTTCACCGCCTCGATCGAGCGCCACATGCTGGAGATATAGCGGCCACGGCGCAGGGCCTGGCTCGGCTTCTCGTCCATGCCGACGGCGACGTCGCAGTGGTGAAAGACCGACTTTTCCTTGAGCTTCGGATACTGGGCGATCAGCGGCAGACAGCGTTCCTGCTGGCCGAACAGTATGAACTGGATGTCGGGATGACGTTCCAGCGCCTTGGCAGCACCGGGAATGACGACTTCGGGGCCATAGTCGCCCCCCATGACGTCAAGAGAAATTCTGATCACTTATGCCCGATCCTTCTTCATTCGCTGCCCGGCGAAATTTCGGCCAAAATACCGCTTTCGCCGGACCGCACAACCCAATTCGCCGACATCGAGGCCGTGATTAGTCCTTTTTCCAGTCCTTGAGAACAGCAAAAGGCGACGGCCGCTTGTCATCCGCCTCGCTGCTCTCGATATGCCCGGCGAACTCGGCACCCGGCTTCTTCGGGTAGGGATCGATGTCGAGGGCTGCGAATTCCGCGACGAGAGCGCCGGCATCGATCGTATCGCCGACGAAGGTTTCGGGAAGGTCCGGCCCGTCGGGATCGAGCACCATTTCCCCCGCCTCGTCGGTGACGATGCGGGCGAGCTTCGACCCCTCGGGCACGAAGATTTGATCAATGTCCTGCTCGATCTTCGAGACGACCGGCTCAAGCGTCACGACGCAGGCCTGCACCACCTCGCCCTTGACGTTTCCGCGAATGCGGATGCCGTCCTTCTTCCAGCGATTGATCTGCAGTTCGGCACTGAGGCGATTGACCGCCTCCACCTTCCACAGCTCGGCGAGCGCCTTCAGCTCGCGGTCGTCGGCCTCGACGTGAACCTGGACGGGATTGGCGGACACGTGCCCGACCTTGACCAGATAGGAGAAGGCCGCGTCCTGGTGATCCTTCTTGTGCGAACTCATGCGAGCGAACCTCCGGGAGGATCAAGCCGGACCGTGCCGGTCTCGACGACCTCTTCATCGAGGATGCGGAGCTTGCGCTCGGCATCCATCATCCACTGGGCGAGCGCCGCCATATCCGGCGCGTCCTCGCCCTTTTCCGGGTATATATTGCGCCTCAGCGCCGACGCCAACAGGGCGACGTCATCTTTGTCGAGGGCCGCGGCATAGGATTCCAGACGGCCATAGAACATGCCGGCGAGCTTCTTCATGCGTTTTGGTACGCCCTGGTCGCCGATACCGAGTTCGCGAATGGAATGGTCGACATCCTCGAAGAAAGCATCGACGATCTCCTGGGCGATCTCCTGGCCGCCGCGGGGCGATTGCCGGGTCCGCCGGAAATACAGAATCAGCACCAGCGACAGCATCTCGAAGCGGCCCATGACCGTATCCGGCACGTCGAGCGCGGCATAAAAGACCGGTGTGCGCGCCGTTGCGGTCAGCGCCGCATATTGCCGCTCAACAATGATCCGGTTGTGTTTTTTCTGCCGGAAGTAGCCGAATAGCATTCATTTCACCAAAAAGAGCCGAGGGAACGGGTTCGCCTGCCCCGGGTCGTGTTGCATGATTGCGAAAGCTGGTTTACCGAAGCAGACGTGAATTGCAATGCCGTTTCTGCCGTCCGGCCCGTTCCTCGTGGCCGCACCGGGAAGCCGGCCGCTTCTTCCGCTGAACGGCCGAAGAGAGGCAGTCTTGTCCCCGGAAAGGCCACAATGGTGTGCGCATCAGGTTTGCGGCTCGCCCTTCGGGTGGCTGCTTAGAGTCATTGGAGACGTGTGGTTGGAAATGCGGTATCTCGGATCGGACAGAAAAGTTCTCGGCTGCACTGCCCTCGCCCTCGCCCTTTCGGTCGCCAGCCTTTCGGGATGCACAACGTCCGAGGTCTTCCACAACGGCTATGTGGTCGATCAGGACGCGCTTGACCTCGTCCCCGTAGGCTCCAGCCGCGAACAGGTCCTGCTGTCGCTCGGCACGCCATCGACGACGGCGACCTTCGACGGCGAAGTCTTCTATTACATTTCCCAGAAGCGCACCCGCTCGGTCGCCTTCATGAAGCAGAAGCTGGTCGAACAGCAGATCCTCGCCATCTATTTCGACAAGACCGGCGTGGTTTCGCAGCGTGCCAACTACACGCTCAAGGACGGCAAGGTCTTCGACATGATCTCGCGCACCACGCCGACGGGCGGCAAGGACCTGACCTTCCTGCAGCAGATGCTGTCGGGTGGCGGCGGCGCTGCCAACAGCGTCAAGAACATCCTCGGCGGCATGTAACCGCCGAGCGCTCGCAAGAGAAAATGAAAAACCGCGGAAAGCCTGGCTTCCGCGGTTTCTTGTTTGTGCAGCGATGGCCGGCCGGGAATCAGCCGGCCAGGATCGCGAGCAGAAGAAGTGCGACGATGTTGGTGATCTTGATCGCCGGATTGACGGCGGGGCCCGCCGTATCCTTGTAGGGATCGCCGACGGTGTCACCGGTGACCGAGGCCTTGTGGGCATCGGAGCCCTTCAGGTGCTTGACGCCGTCCTTGTCGACGAAGCCGTCCTCGAAGCTCTTCTTGGCATTGTCCCAGGCGCCGCCGCCGGAGGTCATCGAGACCGCGACGAACAGGCCGTTGACGATGACGCCGAGCAGAGAGGCGCCGAGCGCAGCAAAGGCCGAAGCCCGCGAACCGGAGATCATCAGCACGCCGAAATAGACAACGAGCGGGGCCAGAACCGGAAGCAGCGACGGCACGATCATCTCGCGGATCGCCGCCTTGGTCAGCATGTCGACGGCGCGGCCGTAGTCCGGCTTGACCGTTCCCTGCATGATGCCGGCATTCTCGCGGAACTGACGGCGGACTTCCTCGACGATTGAGCCGGCGGCACGTCCGACGGCCGTCATGGCGATACCACCGAACAGGTAGGGGATCAGACCGCCGAAGATCAGGCCGGCCACGACGTAAGGATTGGACAGACTGAACGAGATGTCGCCCATGTCTGCGAAATAGGGATACTTGTCGCTGTTGGCGGCGAAGTACTGCAGATCGTTGGAATAGGCGGCAAACAGCACCAGCGCACCGAGACCGGCCGAACCGATCGCATAGCCCTTGGTCACGGCCTTGGTCGTGTTGCCGACGGCATCGAGCGCGTCGGTGGACTTGCGCACTTCCGAAGGAAGACCCGACATTTCGGCGATGCCGCCGGCATTGTCGGTGACGGGACCGAAGGCGTCGAGGGCGACGATCATGCCGGCCAAGCCGAGCATGGTGGTGACCGCGATTGCCGTGCCGAACAGACCGGCCAGCTGGTAGGTCGAGATGATGCCGCCGACGATGACGATCGCCGGAAGCGCCGTCGATTCCAGCGACACCGCCAGCCCCTGGATGACGTTGGTGCCATGGCCCGTCACCGATGCCTGGGCGATGGAGTTGACCGGCCGCTTGTTGGTGCCGGTGTAGTACTCGGTGATGACCACGATCAGCGCGGTGACGACGAGGCCGAGAATGCCGCAGATGAACAGGTTGGTACCGGTGATGTCCATGCCGGCGACGGTGCCGATCGAACCCCAGCCGATGGTGAGCGCCGTCGCCCCGGCCAGGCCGAGGATGGACAGCGCGCCGGTGACGATCAGGCCCTTGTAAAGGGCGCCCATGATCGAGCCGTTGGCGCCAAGCTTGACGAAGAAGGTGCCGATGATCGAGGTGATGATGCAGGCGCCGCAGATCGCGAGCGGATAGATCATCGCGATGTCGAGTGCGGCCGAGCCGGCAAAGAAGATCGCGGCGAGTACCATGGTCGCGACCACCGACACGGCATAGGTTTCGAACAGGTCGGCGGCCATGCCGGCGCAGTCGCCGACATTGTCGCCGACATTGTCGGCAATCGTTGCCGGGTTGCGCGGATCGTCTTCCGGAATGCCGGCCTCGACCTTGCCGACGAGGTCGCCGCCGACGTCCGCACCCTTGGTGAAGATGCCGCCGCCGAGACGGGCAAAGATCGAGATGAGCGAGGCCCCGAAGCCGAGCGCGACAAGAGCGTCGATGACCTCACGCGAGCCGCTTTCGTGGCCGAGCAGCGCCGTCAGGATGTAGAAATAGATGGCAACGCCAAGAAGGGCCAGGCCGGCGACGAGCATGCCGGTGATCGCGCCGGACTTGAACGCGATGTCGAGACCGGCCGCGAGGCTCTGGGAGGCCGCCTGGGCGGTGCGCACATTGGCGCGCACCGAGACGTGCATGCCGATGAAGCCGGCCGCGCCCGAAAGCACGGCGCCGATCAGAAAGCCGATGGCAGCGGTTGCGGACAGAAGGAGCCAGGTGCCGATGAAGACCACGACACCGACGATTGCAATGGTGAGGTACTGGCGGGCGAGATAGGCCTGCGCGCCTTCACGAATATAACCGGCAATTTCCTGCATGCGGGCATTGCCCTGGTCGGCCGCGAGCACCGAGCGCGTCGCCCAGACCGCATAGACCACCGAAAGCAAGCCGCAAAGTATGACACCTAAAAGCACTGACATTCGCAATACCTCCCGTATTGCCCGCGCCTCACTCCCCGCGGGCGGTGACGTCAGGCTCGGCCCCTCCTCCGGAAGCTGCCCGACTTGCGGCGAGATTGCGTTGCAGATTCCCTAACGTCAAGCCCTGGTGATGTCGCAGGACGGGAAGGCTCAGGCGCGGTCCTTGCGGGCGGCAGCACGCATTTGCAGCAGCACGAGAACAAGGCAGACAATGGTCACCGGCCAGATGACGAGGTTCATGAACGACCAGCCGAAGGCGGTGAAGATCTTGCCAGACGAGAAAGAGGAAAGCGCCACGGTGCCGAACAGGACGATGTCGTGGAAGCCCTGCACTTTGTCGGCCTCGTGCGGCCGGTAGCTCGAAGCGACGATCGCGGTCGCACCGATGAAGCCGAAGTTCCAGCCGACGCCGAGCAGCACGAGCGCCAGCCAGAAATTCCACAGCTCGACGCCCATATGCGCAACGATCGCGCAGCTCATCAGGATCAACAGGCCGGCGGCAACCACCTTTTCCGTACCGAAACGGGAAATCAGCATGCCGGTGAAGAAGCTCGGGGCGAACATGGCGATGACGTGCCACTGGATGCCAAGCGTCGCAAGGTCGGACGAGAAGCCACAACCGACGACCATGGCGAGCGGCGCGCCAGTCATCATGAAGGTCATCAGCGCGTAGGAGCTGATGCCGCAGATCATGCCGGTCGCAAAACGCTGCGTCATCACGATCTCGCGCAAGGGACGCGCCGGTTCGTGCTCGGCGGCGCGAACGCTGGTGTCGGGAAGCTTGAGGAAGAACAGCACACCGATGGCAAGCAGCATCAGCGGCACCAGCCCCATGAAGGCGCCGGCGAAGGTGACCGGCTCCATCCAGTCCTTAAGCCAGATCGCCAGCTGCGGACCGACGATCGCCGAGACGATGCCGCCGGCCAGAATCCAGGAAATGGCCTTGCCCTTGTAGAAGCTCGGCGAAGCATCGGCCGCGGCAAAGCGGATCTTCTGCGTAAAGCCACCGGACAGGCCGATCAGCAGCAGGCCGAAGGCGAAGAGCCAGAAGTCGGAGCGGAAAAGGGCAAGCGCTGCCACCGCGCCGCCGATCGCACCCATCAGTGCGCCGACCATGAAGCTTTCACGGCGACCAAGGAAACGCGAGGCGATCGCGACGACGATGGCGCCGAGCGCCACGCCGACGTTGAAGCCGGTGAGCGGCGCCGTGGCCAGCGACTTGTCCGCGCCGAGCAGCTGGAAGCCGGCAAGTCCGCCAACCGAGAAGCTCAAGGGTGCAGCCGAGCCGAGGATCGATTGCGCGACCGTCAGCAGGCCGACATTGCGCTTGGCCGCGCGCAGCTGGCCGTCCAAACCTTGCGTGTCCCGAGCGGCCATCGTCAAATCCCTGGTGTTACTTCTTGGCGGGGCCGCGGACCTGCTTGGCGATCCGGTCGAGCACGGCGTTGACGAGCTTCGGCTCCTCATCCTCGAAGAAGGCGCGGGCAATCTCGACATATTCGGTGACGATCACCGGTACGGGGACGTCCTTGCGCTCAAGCAGTTCGAACGTGCCGGCGCGCAGGATGGCGCGCACGGTGCTGTCGATGCGCGACAGCGCCCAGTCGTCCTGAAGCGCCTTGGCGATCAGCGGGTCGATGACCTTCTGATCGCGCACCACGCCGGCGACGATCGAGCGGAACCAGGAGGCGTCCGCCTTCAGATAGGTATCGCCATCGACTTCCTGCCCGAGACGATGGGTCTCGTATTCGCTGACCACTTCCAGCACGCCGGTGCCGCCGATATCCATCTGATACAGCGCCTGTACGGCAGCGAGACGCGCCGCACCCCGCTGGTTGGCCGTCTTGACCGGCTGGTTCTCTTCCGTCGCCATCTTCGTTCAGTTACCCAGTTTAGCCTTCAGCGCGATCATCGTCAGCGCCGCGCGGGCGGCAAAACCGCCCTTGTCCAATTCCGTGCGGCGGGCGCGCGCCCAGGCCTGCGCTTCGTTCTCGACGGTGAGGATGCCGTTGCCGATCGGCAGCGATTCCGAGACCGCCAGGTCCATCAATGCCCGCGACGACTCGTTCGAGACGATATCGAAGTGGTAGGTTTCGCCGCGGATCACCATGCCGAGTGCGACGAAGCCGTCATACTGCACACCGTCCTCGTCGGCGGCATCGAGCGCCATGGCGATCGCCGGCGGGATTTCGAGCGCGCCCGGAACGGTCGCGATGTCGTAGGTCGCGCCGGCTTCGTCGAGCGCCGTCTTGGCGCCGTCGAGCAGTGCGTCCGACAGATCGTCGTAGAACCGCGCCTCGACGATCAGGAGATGCGGTGCGGATTTCTTCTTGGCCATGATCTGGACCCCGGCTTTTGAGAGAATTCGGCGCAGTGCCGATTGAAGCGCGGTCAAACCACGGCGCATCGGCCTTGGCAAGTGTTTTTCAGTGCGCGGGCCGAAACGGCCGGGTCGCTGGAACAGCTAGGACCCCGTTCACCCCTCCCCCGGCGGGAACAAAAGCTTTCACGCGGTGTTCTACGGGCACTGCCGCATCGATCAGGATGCGGCGGAGACGCTTAGACATAATCGGCAAGTCCGAGAGGAGACAGACCATGGGTCGCGGTATTTTGCTTTGGCTTCTGGGGGTTCCGCTCCCGCTCATCATTCTCATCATGCTGTTCTGGCGCTAGGAGGCGGCATGTCTATACCGGTCACCCCCTCCCCCGCCCTGATGCCGGTCGAGTCCGCCGCTTCGGCGGTATCCCTCCGGTCCATCATCGCCGGCGCACTCGCCGCATCCGCCATCACCCTCATCCTGACGCTGATTGGCTCCGGCCTCGGCCTGACCATGGTCTCGCCCTGGAGCGGCGAAAGTGCTTCGCTTGAAGCGATCGGCTGGACGACCGCCGCCTGGCTCGTGCTGGTGCAATGGCTATCGGCCGCCTTCGGCGGTTACATGACCGGGCGCCTGCGCACCAAGTGGGTCGGCGTGCGCACGGACGAGGTGTTCTTCCGCGACACCGCCCACGGCTTTCTCTCCTGGGCACTGTCGACGTTGCTCGTAGCCGGTCTCCTGAGTTCGGTCATCACCACCGCGGCCGGCACGGTTGCGGGTGCCACGGCAACCGCCGTCGGCGCGGCTGGCACCGCGGGTGTCGCCGCTGCGGCCAACGCCACGCAAGACAATACCGGCTTCTCGGTCGACTACTTCGCCGACGCCATTCTGCGTCCTGCCGATCCGGCCACGCCGCCGGCCGTCCAGAGCGATGAACGCGTCACCGCCGAAGTGTCCCGCATCCTTATCAACGGCACCGTGCGCGGCGAGATGCCGGCGGACGACCGGGCCTATCTCGATCGGGTGGTTGCCTCGCGCACCGGCCTGTCGGAGGCAGATGCCACGGCTCGGGTCGACCAGACGCTTGCCAATATCGAGGCTGCGAAAACAGAAGCCAGGGAAGCAGCCGATACCGCCAAGCAGGCGGCAACCGCCATTGCCCTGGCCGGCGCGGTATCGCTGATGATCGGGGCCTTCATCGCCTCTGTCGCGGCGGCGATCGGCGGTCGTCAGCGAGACGACGAGGAAGACCTGGTCGCAATCGGCTGATCGGACAGACAAGGTCAGGAGCCCGGCTGCTCGTCAGCCGGGCTCTTGCCGTTATTCGACTCGGTCGCGCTCGAAAACGTCCAGACGATCGGCCCCAACCGCTTCCGAGCGAAGGCGCACGAAACCGGCCGGCACGGTGTCAGCGGTGACCGGCGACGGGATGCCGCCTTCACCGATGACGATCGAGCCCCGATAGAGCTGCATTTCGTCGACAAGGTCGTCGGCCAGGAAGGCGGCCGCAACGCGCGCGCCGCCCTCGACCAGCAGGGAGGAGATGCCGCGGCTGGCGAGCGCAAAGAGCAGTGCCGACAGGTCGTTCGCCTCGAGCACCTCCGCCCCGCGTACCTGAAGCGCTGCCTTGCGCTCCTCTAGATCCGCCGACAGCTCCGCGACTGCAGTTTCCCCGCCGGCCAGTCCAGCCACGACGATCAAGGGAACGTCACGGGCGCTTTCCACCAGCTTCGACGACAGCGGCAGCTGCAAATGCCGATCGAGCACGATCCGGATCGGGGAGAACTGCTCGTGGCCTTCAAGACGCACCGTCAGCAAGGGATCGTCGGCGAGCGCCGTACCGATGCCGACGAGGATGGCGTCGGTCACGGCGCGCAGCTGCTGCACCTGCCGGCGAGCCGGCGCACCGGTAATCGCCACCTGGCCGTAGCCCCTGCGGCCGATCATTCCGTCATCGGAAATCGCAAGTTTCAGAATCACATAGGGCCGCGCCTTCGTCTGGCGGGTGAGATAGCCGGCGAGCGCCCGGCGCCCTTCCCGCTCCAGCACGCCGGTCGTTACCTCGATCCCGGCGTCCTCCAGCATCTTCAGGCCACGTCCCGAGACCCGCTCGTCCGGGTCGGTCACGGAAACCACGACGCGCGCGACGCCGGCGGCAATCAGCGCGTCAGCGCAAGGGGGCGTCTTGCCATGGTGGGAACAGGGCTCCAGCGTCACATAGGCGGTCGCGCCCCTCGCCTTCTCGCCGGCATCGGCCAGCGCTTGCGGCTCTGCATGGGGCCGGCCGCCCTCGGCGGTCACGCCGCGGCCAACGATGGTGCCGTCCCGGACGATCAGGCACCCGACAGACGGATTGGTGGAGGTTCGGCCAAGATTCGTGAGGGACAGGCGGATGGCTTCCGCCATGAAGCGCTCGTCATCGGGCGCGCCGGCCAAGGATCACTCCACGCCGCTGTCGCGCGAGATCTTGGCGTTGATCTCGGCGATGACGTTCTCAAAATCCTCGGCATGGGAGAAGTCGCGATAGACCGAGGCATAGCGGACAAAGCCGACGTCATCGAGGCTTTTCAGCGCCTCGAGAACCTGCAGGCCGATTTCCTCCGAGGAGATCTCCGTCTCGCCGGAGCTTTCAAGGCGTCTAACGATGCCGGAAACGGCACGCTCGATGCGCTCATTGTCGACCGGGCGCTTTCTGAGCGCGATCTGGAACGAGCGCACCAGCTTGTTGCGGTCGAAGAGGACCTTGCGGCCCGTCTTCTTGACCACCATCAGCTCGCGCAGCTGCACCCGTTCAAAGGTCGTGAAGCGACCACCGCAGTCAGGGCAGATCCGCCGCCGGCGGATGGAGGTATTATCCTCCGCCGGGCGGGAATCCTTGACCTGAGTGTCTTCCGAACCGCAGAACGGGCAGCGCATGCGCTTTCCTTACATGTAGGGGTACATCGGGAAGCGGCCGGTCAGGGCCACGACCTTTTCGCGCACGGCCGCTTCGACCGCGGCATTGCCCTCGTCCGAATTGGCGACCTTGAGGCCGTCGAGAACTTCGACGATCAGGTTGCCGATTTCACGGAACTCGGCTTCCTTGAAGCCGCGGGTCGTGCCGGCCGGCGTGCCGAGGCGGATACCGGAGGTGACGAAGGGCTTTTCGGGGTCGAACGGGATGCCGTTCTTGTTGCAGGTGACGTAGGCGCGACCGAGGGCAGCTTCCGCACGCTTGCCGGTGGCGTTCTTCTTGCGAAGGTCGACGAGCATCAGGTGGTTGTCGGTACCGCCCGACACGATGTCGAGGCCGCCGGCGACGAGCGTCTCAGAAAGCGCCTTGGCGTTCTTGACGATCTGGGCGGCGTATTCCTTGAACTCGGGCTGGAGCGCTTCGCCGAAGGCGACTGCTTTGGCGGCGATGACGTGCATCAGCGGACCGCCCTGGAGGCCAGGGAAGACAGCCGAGTTGAACTTCTTCGCCAGATCCTCGTCATTGGTGAGGATCATGCCGCCGCGCGGGCCACGCAGCGACTTGTGCGTGGTGGAGGTTGCGACGTGGCAATGCGGGAACGGCGACGGATGCTGACCACCGGCAACGAGACCGGCGATGTGCGCCATGTCGACCATCAGATAGGCACCGACTTCGTCGGCGATCTCGCGGAAGCGCTTCCAGTCCCAGATACGGGAATAGGCAGTACCGCCGGCGATGATCAGCTTCGGCTTGTGGGTGCGGGCCTTCTCGGCCACGGCGTCCATGTCGAGCATGTTGTCGCCTTCACGCACGCCGTAGGACACGACGTTGAACCACTTGCCGGACATGTTGACCGGCGAGCCGTGGGTCAGGTGGCCCCCGGAGTTGAGGTCGAGGCCCATGAAGGTGTCACCCGGCTGCAAGAGCGCGAGGAACACGGCCTGGTTCATCTGCGAACCGGAATTCGGCTGGACGTTAGCGAAGTTGACGCCGAACAGCTTCTTGGCGCGCTCGATGGCGAGTTCTTCGGCGATATCGACGAACTGGCAGCCGCCATAATAGCGCTTGCCCGGATAGCCCTCGGCATACTTGTTCGTCATGATCGAACCTTGCGCTTCCAGAACGGCGCGCGAGACGATGTTTTCCGAGGCGATCAGTTCGATCTCGTGACGTTGGCGACCCAGTTCTTTCTCGATCGCGCCGAAGATTTCCGGATCGGTATCGGCAAGCGTACGGGAAAAGAAGGCATCGGTGTTCGACATGACTGCAGGCTCCTGACGGGTTGATGCCTAGGGGTCTTAGCGTTCCATGTTTCCAAGGGCAATACGGGACGCGACATTTGCGCATCAAACCGCGCTCCCACGATTTTGTGAGGTGCTTCGACCCGATCAGGTCGCTGTCGGGCTGGCCCGACGCCCCCCGAGAGCTGCGAGAATGTCATCGAGATTGCGGATTGTCACATCGCTCTGGGCAAACGGGATCTCGATCCCTTCCCGCTCGAAGGCGGCATAAAGGCTGTAGAGCACATCGGAACGAGTGGAGATTTCGGTGCCGACATCCTCAAGGAAGCAGCGCAGTTCGAATTCCAGCGCGCTGTTGCCGAGCCGCATGAAGAAGACCTGCGGCACCGGTTCGTCGAGAATGGCCGGATGGGCGCGGGCAATGTCGAGGATGACCTGTTTCGCCTTCTCGACATCGCTGCCATAGGCGATCCCGATCGGCACGATCATGCGACCCGTCTGGGAGCTCAGCGTCATGTTCTTCACGGTGCCGGCGATCAGATCGGCATTGGGGATGATGACATCGTGGCGGTCGAAGGTCTCGATGCGAGTCGAGCGCACGGCGATCTTGCGCACAATACCGGAAAAGCCGGAGACCTCGATCCAGTCGCCCTCCTTGATCGGCCGCTCGATCAGGAGAATGATGCCGGACACGAAATTGGACACGATGGCCTGCATGCCAAAGCCGACACCGAGAGAGAGGGCACCGGCGATGATGGCGAGATTGGACAGATCGAGGCCGGCCGCCGAGATGGCCAGCAGGCTCGACAGGATGATGCCGACATAGCCGAGGCCAGTGCGGATGGCATTGCGCCCGCCCCTGTCGATGCGCGTCTTCGGCAGCACGACGCGATCGACCACCTGCTGCAGCCAGCGCGTCAGGAACAGGCCGGCCAGGAATGTGCCGAACAGGACGAGCAGGATCTTCGGCGACAGCCGGACGCCGCCGAGATCGACTCCGTTGACCACGACCCGCCAGGCTTCCGAGAGCTCGGCGAGACGGGCGCCCCAGATGAGCGCAAGCAGCGGGATCGATACCAGGACGAGCGCGAGCCCGAGAAGCGCCGAGACGACGGCAACGCCGGAACTGCCGGCCCCGAGGGTGACGCGCAACGGCACCAGGGCCGCGTGGTGGATGACATAGACGAGACCAAAGAGCACGAAGCTCAGCATGATCGGCGCCAGGCCCGCCCGGGCGCCCGGGACATAGCCGATGGCACCAGCAACCAGGCTGGCCAGCGCGAGCAGCTGCATGATCCGCGCCATGAATTCGAGGAAGCCGGCTGCCGGCAGATGGTCGTCCTCGGGCGCCAGGGCTCCGTGACGCTGCTCGGC
The DNA here is from genome assembly GCA_036722275.1 of Rhizobium sp. Taxonomy (GTDB): domain Bacteria; phylum Pseudomonadota; class Alphaproteobacteria; order Rhizobiales; family Rhizobiaceae; genus Allorhizobium. The sequence goes on from DAIMJJ010000047.1 coordinate 12,756, forward strand.
CGCGATCGCCAGAAGCACCCGGGCGAGACCACCAAGGACGATGCTGCTGACGACGATGCTCAGGCCTTCGATGACCGAGAGGGTCTGCGGAGAGAAGGAAAAATCGTCCCCCGCGCCGTCGACCATCGCCTCGACGCTGAGCGCGCCGGCAAAGGCCATGCCGAGCCAATAGCTCGAACGCGCCAGCGCATCGCTCAATCCGACGAGCCGGATCGCCGGCTGGTTGGGCGCAAACAGGATATTGCCCAGCCAATTGGCCACAACGAAGATGGTCGCGCTTGCGACGACAGCACCGGAGATGCTCTGGGCCATCGTCGGGCCAATATCGAGAATCACATAGGCCGCAAGCAACATGGCCGCGCCGACCGCCGAAAAGACAAGCCGCAGCAGGTGCACGGCGGCGGCATTGAAGAGCAGGCGCGAGGAACCGGCGGTGCCTGAAATGCGGCGCTCGAGCCGGACCAGCCCGAAATGCCCGATCGTCAGGGGCAGCACCAGGCCCGCGAGCGCAAGGAGGGCCGCGGGATAAACCTGATCCGTCAGATAGGTGTCGATGACGCCGCGCGCCGAAAGGTTCTGCCGCGTGTCGACGACGATCTTGGTGACATACAGCTGGAGCTCCGACCGCGCCGTGGACCAGCTCGCCGGGGAAAGCGGTGACGGCCGCCGTTCCAGCAGATCGGAGGCATTGCGGGCGCGCACGAGCCGGTCGATCTCCTCGATCAGAACATTGGCGCGGGCATAGGCCTGGCGGGCCACCATAACCGGCTCCTCGGCCTTGGCCAGCGCCGTGGTCAATTCCGCGCGGCGGGCGGCGCGCGGGGCCGCTTCCGTCTGATCCTTGCCGGGCGCCGGACCGAGCACATCCAACTGGGCCTGAAGCGCACGCGTTTCGACATGGCCAGCATTGACAATGGCCTCGGCGGCGGCCCGCTGCTGCGCCAGCTCGGCCCGCAGGATCTCGAAAGCGTCGCTCGATGCCAGACCGCTCTTCAGCGCCTCTTCGGCGCGGCTGGCCGTCTGATCCCATTCGCTGACCGTCTCGGCCGCAAGCCCTTGTTGCGCCAGGAGCGGCAGCGGCGTCAGAAGCAGCAACAGAAGCGCGACAAGCGCCGCCCAAACGTTGTGCCTGCGATCCACGCCCATGCGTCCCTGTGCTCTCATGCGACGGCCCAATCCCCTGATATCGGCAGTTGATGGGTGGCAATCAAACAGAAGGTCGGATAGCCCGCAAGCCGGACCGATCGGCGAAACCCGGTTTTGCCGGTCGAAAGCTGGGTCCTTCGCCGGCGGACTAAAGCGGAAGACGAAAAAGGCGGCATTCGCTTGCGAACACCGCCTCCGTTCATGCCGACGAGAGCGTCGCCGGACGCCCGCCTGCCCTTATTGCGGCAGGATGTCGTCCTCAACCGAGCCGGCAACGGGCTCGACGCCGATATTGGTCTGCAGCGCCAGCTGCGCGTCGCCGTCCTTATGGTAGATGTCGTCGCGGAACTGGACGACGCCGTCCTTCGCCGACCAGGCGGTGAGATAGACCCAGTGTACGCCGACATCGTCAGCAACCTTGATCGGTGTGTTCACTCGGCTGGCGATCACGCGCTCGATTTCCTGGCGGTTCCAGCCGGGGGTGTATTTCAGCACCCAGACGATCAGGTCGCGCACGTTCTGGACGCGCACGCAGCCCGAGGATTCGAAGCGCATCAACTTATTGAACAGGCCCTGGCTCGGCGTGTCGTGCATATAGACCGCTTCCGGGCTCGGGAAGTTGATCTTGGTGGACGACATGGCGTTGATCTTGCCGGGGTCCTGGCGGAACATCAGGTTCGGGGCCTTGGGCGCAAACCAGTCGATGGTCTCGGGAGCGACCTCGCGGCCGTTGCCGTCGATCAGACGGATGGCGTTGCGCGCCAGATAGGTCGGGTCCTTCTGCATCAGCGGCACGATGTCCTTTTCGACGATCGAGCGCGGCGCGGTCCAGTACGGGTTGAGGATGATGTCGGAGACCTTGGACTGGACCAGCGGCGACGGACGCGATTCGCGCCCGACGATCGCGGTGTTGCGCAGCGCCACCTGACCGTTCTCGACCGCTTCGACATAGGCCGCCGGAATATTGACGACGATGTAGCGGTCCTCAAGCTGCTTGCCCATCATCTCCTGCAACCGCTGCAGGTTGACGTTGAGCTGCATCAGGCGCGTATCGGCCGACACGTTCAGCGCCTTGATGGTGAATTCGCCGAGCACGCCGTCCTCCGGCAGCCCATGGCGCGCCTGGAAGCGCTTCACCGCACCGTCGACATAGGTGTCGAAGGAGTTGGACATGCCGGCGGACCGGTCGAGGTCACCGGTGATCATCAGGCGCTGGCGCAGCTGCTGGACGGACGGATCGACCACACCGAGACGCAGCTTGACCGACGGGTTGACCTGCGGCCAGCCGCCGTTCGACACGATCGCCTGGTAGTCAGCGATGGCCTGCTGGATGTTGAACTGGTTCGACGGGCTCAGGATCGGGGTATTGGAGACCACGGCCACGGTCGTGCGCGATGCCTTGGCGTCGAACTGGTCATCCCAGTTGCCACGCCGCGGCGCCGAGATCAGTTCGTCGATGGCCGTCTGGGCGGCAGCCTGACCGGCAAAGGCGGCGGCACCGGCTGCTGCGACACCCTGCAGAAGGGTGCGGCGCGACAGAGCAACGTTTCCAGACTTTTTCGACATTTTTCCTACCGTTTTCCCGATTGAACCACTTACACCAACCCATAGGGCCGCATGGTTAACAAATGGACGATCAACGCCCTTTGCCGAAGCACGTAGAAGGCTTCAGCCACCACACAAATGCAGTTTTTGCATGCATGGCGGGTCCCATATCAATATGGCCAATTCGTGGCTCGGCCCGATCCGTCCGATTCACGAACACGTCATTCTGTCGCGAGCGCGCCGAAGGTTAAAGGGGTACAAGACCGATGACCGTCGCAGGCCGCCCGGACGGCGAAACGCGAGCGGGCGCCATGGTGGACATTTCTGCCACCTGGCGCCATCTCGTGCTGCCGTACGACTGGAGGAAATACAGCAGTCCAAAGTCTCTCGTGGATTAGAGACGGTACATGATGCTGTCGTTCCAGAAGCGATCGAGCCGCTGCAGCAGCTTGTTCATCTGGGTGAACTCGTCGGAACCGATGCCGCCGACCTTCTGGATCGAACCGATGTGACGCTCGTAGAGCTTGGCAACGGTTTCGGCGACTTCCTGGCCGGCTTCCGTCAGGCTGATGCGCACGGAGCGGCGGTCGATGCGCGAACGCTGGTGGTTGATGAAGCCCAGATCGACGAGCTTCTTGACGTTGTAAGAGACGTTCGAGCCAAGGTAATAGCCACGCGAACGCAGCTCGCCGGCGGTCAGCTCGGAATTGCCGATGTTGAAGAGCAGGAGCGCCTGGACGGCGTTGACATCGTTGCGGCCCTGACGGTCGAACTCGTCCTTGATGACGTCGAGAAGGCGACGGTGGAGACGTTCAACGAGATGCAGGGATTCGAGATAGAGGTTCCGGATCGTCTCTTCCTGGGGATCGAGCGTTGCCGGCTGCGGCTTCATCTTGGTGTTCATGTCGGTCTGCCTCACTGTTTGGGTGGCGGCTGTTGTTTTCTCCCGCCTTGGTGAGGACCCTATCCAATGCGCATAAAATTCTATTTAAAACGCAGGCTTAACAGAGGCTTACCGAACTCGCTCCTTCGATCAGGGTAAATCAACCCTTATCTCCTCGCCCTTGTGTCGCAATTCGAGCCACAGCGCCAGGCGAAAGACGAGATAGACGACGGCGACCAGCGCATGCAGGGCAATCGCAAGTGCATTGTGCCCGAAGATGTCCGGCCAGACCCAGTACATCAGGATCTGAGCGCCGGCCCCGAGCGCCCAGATGACGGGGCCCCAGGAGACCGCCATCCACAGCCCGAGAGCGGCGACCGGGAAGATGACCGCCAGGCTCGTGCCGGCGACCTTCCACGGCAGATTGAGAAGATCGAAGCGGGCGCGCCCGCCCAGCGAATAGCCGACCAGCATGGCCCAGTACTGGAGCGCAAACCAGATGCAGGACACCGCGACCATTCGCAGGAAAACCACGAACAGGACTTCGGTCAGGCTGCGCTTGGGCGCGCTTTGAGAATCAGGTTCCATGGCGCAAGGATACGCCGAACGCCACTTGCGCCGCCAGCTACCGCCGCGACCAAGCGTCGTCTTCCGCTTTGGCAAAGCCTCGCTTAAGTGCTATCCAGCCGCAAACGACGAGACAGGACAAGGACCAAAGCCATGCAGGACAAGACACATCTGGTTGATGACATCACCGGTCACCGCCGCATGCGCCGCAACCGCAAGGCCGACTGGACCCGCCGCCTCGTGCAAGAAAATCGCCTGACCGTGGATGATCTGATCTGGCCGATCTTCGTCGTTCCCGGCGAAGGCATTGTCGAGCCGATCGCCGCCATGCCGGGCGTCAACCGCATGTCGGTCGACAAGGCGGTCGAGGCAGCCAGGGAAGCCGCCGATCTGGGAATTCCAGCCATCGCCACCTTCCCCAATGTCGAGATGAACCTGCGCGACGAAACCGGCTCGCACATTCTCGAGGCCAACAACCTGATCAACCGCACGACGGCGGCGATCAAGAAGGCCGTGCCCAATATCGGCGTCATCACCGCTGTGGCGCTCGACCCGTTCACCAGCCACGGCCATGACGGCATCCTGCGCGGCGACGAGATCGCCAATGACGAGACCGTCGAGCAGATCGTGCGCGCCGCCGTGCTGCAGGCGGATGCCGGGTCCGACATCATCGCCCCCTCCGACATGATGGACGGCCGCATTGGCGCGTTGCGTCGCGGGCTGGATGCTGCGGGTCACCAGTCCGTCGGGATCATGTCCTATGCGACGAAGTTCTCCTCTTGCTATTACGGTCCCTATCGCGAGGCGATCTCGACCGGCGGCCTGCTCAAGGGCGACAAGAAGAGCTACTATATCGATCCGGCAAACGGCACCGAGGCGCTGCGCGACGCCGCCCTCGATGTCGAGGAAGGCGCGGACATGCTGATGGTCAAGCCCGGCCTGCCCTATCTCGACATCTGTTGGCGGATGAAGGAGACCTTCGGGCTCCCGGTTTTTGCCTATCAGGTCTCGGGCGAATACGCGCAGATCAAGGCGGCGTCCGCTAATGGCTGGATCGACGGCGAACGCGCCATGCTGGAAACGCTTCTCTGTTTCAAGCGCGCCGGTTGCGACGGCATTCTGACTTATTTTGCGGTGGACGTGGCCAGACATCTGGCGAAATCCTGAGAGGCCACATGATGCTCTCTCGCTTCGAGGTGGTGGCCACCGCCGCGGCTTTGGTCTGCGGCCTGCTCGGCGCGCTTTGGCTCGCCGTTCCGCAGCTGCCGCTTGCCCTCTTCCAGATCGACTCGGGCCAAGGCGCCCTCTTGGTCGGGCAAAGAGGCGGCGCGCTGTTTGCCGGCCTTGCCGTGGTATTTGCGGGGGCGCGCCGGGCCCCGCCAAGTGCTGTCCGCCACACTCTGGCGAAAGGCTTCACGGTGTCATGCGTGCTGCTCGCAGCGCTCGGCATGGTCGGCTTTGCACGCGGGCAAAGTGGCTACGGCATCTGGTTGGCAATCGTCACGGAGATCGCTTTCGCGGTCGGGTTTGCCCTGACGCTGAGGGAAGCCCGTAGCGAGCGGACCTGAGAGCTGAGCGGAACGGGCATTGCATTCGCCGGCCCGCCACCCATATCAGGAGCATCAGGAAAGGATGATCCATGGCCCTCGACCCGAACCCGATCTACGCCGCACCCGACGACTGGCGCGCCTATAGCGGCGTGCTGTCGCGCCGCGTCTTCGCTTTTCTCATCGACTATCTGCTCATCGCCGCGCTCTGGGTGCCGGCGGCAGTCCTCGTCTTCTTCCTCGGGATCCTGACGCTCGGCCTCGGCTTCCTGCTCTACCCCATCCTGTTCTTCATCGTCGCCGGTCTCTACTTCGGCACGACGCTGGCCGGCCCGGCCCAGGCTTCGCCCGGCATGCGGGCCATGGGGATCGCCATGGTCCGGCTCGATGGTCGCAGGATCGACTTCGTTCTGGCGATCGCCCATCTCGCCCTGTTCTGGATCCTCAATTCGGTGCTGTCGCCGCTGATCCTGCTGGCGGGCCTGTTCACCGAACGCTCGCGGCTGGTCCACGATCTGTTGCTCGGCACCGCGACCATCCGCACCGCCTGACATACCCGGCGGTGGCCACCCGGCCGCCGCATCGCCCGCCCTTTTGTGACGAAGTGTTGACGTTTTGCAATCTTGCGCCATGCTAATGCGCATAGTCGTGGCGAAGGGCCTCTCACCGGCGGACAATGAACACTCAGGCATCTCCCTCCCCGCAGTTCTACCTCACGGCGCCGGCGCCGTGCCCCTATCTGCCGGGTGAAATGGAGCGCAAGGTCTTCACCCACCTGATCGGTCCGCGGGCGACCGAGATGAACGACTTGCTGACGCAAGGCGGCTTCCGCCGCTCGCAGAACATCGCCTACCGGCCGGCCTGCGAAGGCTGTCGCGCCTGCGTTTCGGTCAGGATCCTCGTCGACGAGTTCGAGCCGGGGCGCGCCTTCAAGCGGGTCCAGGCGGTCAACCGCGACGTGGTCTCCACCGTTTTCCCGGCGCAGCCGTCGACCGAACAGTTCTCGCTGTTTCGCGCCTATCTCGACCACCGTCACCAGCACGGCGGCATGTCAGACATGTCGGCGCTCGACTATGCGATCATGGTGGAGGACACCCACGTCCAGACCCGCCTCATCGAGTATCGTCTGCGCACCCCCGGCGATGGCCTGAGCCTGCAGCCGAAGGGCGAACTCATTGCCGTGGCGTTGTCAGACCTGATGAGCGACGGGTTATCCATGGTCTATTCCTTCTTCAACCCGACCCTCGTCAAACGGTCGCTCGGCACGATGATGGTGCTCGACCATGTCAAGCGCGCCAAGGCGCTCGGACTGCCGCATGTCTATCTCGGCTATTGGGTCAAGGGCTCGCACAAGATGGACTACAAGACCCGCTTCCAGCCGCAGGAGCACTTGACCAATCAGGGCTGGGAACGATACGAGCCGAGCGACGTCGACGACCGTTCGGACCCGGAATGACACCTGAAGCTCATGCCACGCGCCGCAATGGTCTGCTGATCGCCACTGCCGGCGGCCTCTTCCTCTCCTTCGACATTCCGCTTGTGCGCCTGAGTGACGGCGGGCTTTGGCCGGTGCTGGCGCTGCGCAGCCTGTCCACCTTTGCCGCGGCGCTGCTGGTGATGGCCGTGATCCGGTTCATCCTCGGTCGCCGGGAGGCTTTCGTTCCCGGGCGAGCGGGACTGCTGGCCGGTCTTTTCTACGGGCTCAGCACCATGGCGTTCGTTGCGGCCGTCTATCACACGACAACCGCGAATGTCGTGTTCATCGTCGCCTTCTCGCCGATGTTCGCCGCCCTCCTGTCCTGGATCTTCCTTCGGGAAAACCCGAGCCGGTCGACCCTTTTTGCCATGGGCGCAATGGTCGTCGGCGTCGTCATCATTGTTGGCGGCGGACTTGCCGCCGGCCATGTGTTCGGGGATCTGCTGGCTCTGCTGGCATCCGTGCTGATCGCGGCGGGCCTCACCACGGCCCGCGCTTCCGGCAAGCCGATGGGCTTCGTCCCCCTCCTGGCCTCCGCCATTCCCGCCGCGATCAGCCTCGGTTTTGCCTGGCCCGAGGGCCTCACCATGCAGACGCCCGCCTGGGCCCTGCTCGACGGGTTGGTGCTGATGCCGCTCGCATTCTGGCTTCTGGCAACCGCTCCACGCTATCTGCCGGCGGCAGAGGTCGGCATGTTCTATCTTCTCGAGACGGTGCTGGCACCGATCTGGATGTGGATGATCTTCCGCGAGGTCCCGTCGACCGCGACACTGTTCGGCGGAGCGCTAATCATCTGCGCGCTGCTTGCGCATTCGCTGGTCGGCCTGCGCGCCCGCCAGGCCGGTCGTCTCTCCACTCAGTCCCCTACGCCCTGAGCACGCTCTCGACAGGCCGGCGCGGCGAATAGGGCATGGTCGGACCGCGCCCGAAGCGCAGCACGATGTCCGGCCGCCGGCTTCCCAGGCCAGCCAGCGCGGCCATATCGGAGCGAAGACCGGCCACTTCGACAGGCTGGTTGACGAATGCCGTCTTCAGGCCGAGTACGGTCGCCATGAGACAGAAACGTTGGCAGACGCGGCCGACCTCGATCCATCCGGCCGGACCTTCCGCCTTGGCCGACAAGACGGCGACCCCGGCCGAACTGTCCATCTGCCGCGCATATTTATCGGCCTCCGTCGCCGGCTTGAAGGCAAGATCGAAGGCCAGGGGGCCGAGCCAGTCCGGCAAGGGCGGATTGCCGCTCGCCGGCGCATAAAGCCCGTCGCCCCTGTCCATGGCCGCCTGGGGGCTGAAACGCAGCCATTGCTTCAGTTCCCGTATGAAACGGGCATCGGCCATCTGCTGGTCATTGCCGGCAATCACGAGATCGCGCACCCGATCAAGGACCGACCGCTCGCTCAAAAGGATGACATCCACACCGTCGGCCCTGGTTCTCTCTGCGAGCGTGTCCAGAATATCGGACGCGAGCGGGCGACCGTCGTAGAGGCTGCGGGTCGATTGACGCAGGGGAATGGCCTTGCAGAGATCTGCGACCGCCGGATCGGCGCTGCCGGACGGAGCGGAAAAGACAAAGGCGGCACCGCCCTCCCCCTCGACCTTCACGTCACCGGCACGCCCCTGCGTTCGGGCCGCGATCTCCAGATTCTCCATCGCGCAGCCCAGGCTGACATAGAGATGGTGGTCATCGGGATCGACCACCGGGGT